>PLUZ01000331.1 GCA_003162995.1 Methylocapsa sp.
GAAACGGCACAATTGAGCGCGGGGCGTTCAACCTGTCGCTGTGAGCTCCGTGAGAGCACAGCGGAGGAGGTGCTTTAGCTTGACCCGCAGTTCTGGCGAGAGCCGGGCGAGACCAGCCTCGTACTCGGCCGATCGAGCTTTGTGGAGGCGCAGGAGGAGCGCGCGCCCCTCCGGCGTCAGTGCGATCTGCTTTTTGCGCCGGTCCGCGGTCATCTCGATGCGCGTGACGAGTTTGAGCTGAAGAAGTCTGTCGATCATCTGACTCACCGACGGCAACGACATACTGAGCGCGGCAGCAAGTTCCGACGGTGTGTTGATGCCGGGATCGGAAAGCCGGTGCAACATGATCACCTGTTGAAGTGTCACCGGGACGGCGTTCATGATCGCGAGCGTGTGTCCGCCGCGGTGCGCAATCCGGTTCACGAGATCCTGGAGCAGATCGCCTAGCTGATTGCCGTGTTTCGCCGCATCCATCATCCGGAGACTTCTGGCGCTCGCGTCAGGCGCACCCAGTTTGGGGGTCTGATGGGAATGACGCTTCCAAAGCCCAAACACGTTATTTCGAGATGATTCCCGAACGGATCATTAAAGTAGAGAGAGGCCTGACCTGGCGGACCAAGTTGAATTGGGCCGTCGAACGGAATGGCTTTGGCTTCGAGGAGCCTTTGCCACTTCCGCATACCCCAGGGCGAGACCTTAAAGGCGAAATGCGGATGACCTGCCGCAGCAGGCGGCTGACCGGTGCTCTGCAAAAATAGGTCAATACGCGTTGAGCCACCGGCATAGACCGAGACGTGATGCGCGCCTTCGCCATGATTTGCCGCCGGCGGCCGGCCGAAGCGGCGAAAGGCCTCATCATCGAATGTCATCAGATAAGTCGCACCTAGCTCATCACAATAGAATTTGCGCGCTAAAACCAGATCCTTGACGGGGATGGTGATGTGCTCGAGCGGCCCTAGGCGTGGGTGGCCGTGCAGCGACAGGCGACGCCTCGCCCGCACGGACCACATCCATATCGTGATACTCCACCCGATGAGACGATTGCGCAACGCTCTCAACATAGCCGTACGCTCCATAGTTCATGTATATTAATTATTCATCTATATGAATTAATTGTAGCGTGTCAATGCCCCACGGCGAGAAGTTCGGGTGCCGAATGAGGCCCGGGCTTGTGGATGGAAGCGCGCCAGCTGAGCACGAGGCCCACGGGATAGCGAAGCGCTCACTCCTCTGGTTTCGATTTCGGCTGACGCCTGTTCATTTCCTTCATCCGAAGTGACATTTTGATCGCGTGTCGTGCTTCGGCGCGCTCTCCGGCAGGCTGGAGAAGTTTCCGGAATTCGTCGCGTTTCTCATGGATCGAGGCGATCACCTTGCCCATGGGGACGCCCATGTCCACGAGCACGGCTTCCGACAATTGCAGGCTTGCTTCGATCGTCTCGGGGACAGCGTCGCTCACGCCAAGACCATAGAGCGCCGTTGCATGATGCGCGTCGCGGGCTCTTGCGACAATGGTCAGATTGGGATGAGCGGCGCGCGCATCGCGGACAATCGCTTCCGTGTCGCTAAGCTTGTCCATCGTGACAATGAGAGCCTTGGCCTTGCCCAATCCGCAACGGGCGAGGAATTCAGGCCGCGCCGCATTGCCCCAATAGATGTCGCGCCCTTCGGCGCGGAGCCGTTTCACCAAGCCGGGATCGGTATCGACGGCCAAATAGGGGATGGCATGTGCGTGAAGCATATCGCCGACAAGCTGGCCAACTCGCCCAAAGCCAATGATGATTGCGTCAGGTGCCGGACCATCGATGTTCGGAACCTCAGGTTCCGCTAAGTCCAATGTGGCAGGCCGGGTCAGCAAACGCTTGGCAAGCACGCCCATGAGTGGGACGGCGAACATCGAAAGTGTCACCGCGACCATCGCATCCGCGCCGGCTCCAGAGGGCAGAACCTTGGCAGCAAGGGCGGCCGTGATAATGACAAAGGCAAATTCCCCGCCAGGTGCGAGGAGGAGCGCGGCCTCGGTCGAGACGCGCGCCGGTAAGCGCAAAATCCAGCCGGCAATCCAGTTGACGCAAAACTTCACAAGGATAATGCCAAGCGCAAGACCGAATGCCTTGAGCGGAGCGAAAAACACCTGCGACAGATCGAGGCTGGCGCCGATCGACACAAAGAAAAGCCCGAGCAGCAAACCTCTGAAGGGCTCAATCGTCACCTCGATCTCGCGGCGGTACTCGGTTTCAGCGAGGAGAATGCCAGCGATGAAAGCGCCAAGCCCCATCGACAAGCCGCTTATTGCCGTGACGACCCCGGTTCCGATCACCACAAGCAGGCAGGCGGCCATGAAAAATTCGGTCGATCCGGCCGCAGCGACGTGACGAAAGAGAGGCCGCATGACAAGCCGGCCGCCGAGCACAATGACGCTGAGACCGGTGAGCGCGGGGACCAAGGTGGAGACGACGGCCATACCGAGACTGCCGCCGTGAATTCCAAGCATTGTCACCATGAAGAGGAGCGGCGCCACCATGAGATCTTGAAAGAGCAGAACCGCAAAAATCGTGCGGCCCGCTGTCGTTCCGAGCCTTTTGGCCTCGGCGAGTACCGGGATTACAATAGCCGTGGAAGATAAAGCGAGAGCAAATCCAAGCACGGCGGCCGAGGTCGGAGGCTCATTCAGACAGAAGGCCAGGGCGGCAAGCGCGGCGGCCGAGCCGAACACTTGCAGGGCGCCGAGCCCGAAGACGAGCCGGCCGATGATCGCCAGACGCTGCCACGATAATTCGAGGCCAATCATGAACAGGAGAAAGACGACGCCGAATTCCGCGACGGGCGCGATTTGCTCGACATTGCCCAGCGCGAAAGGGGCGAGCCAGTTGACGCGATCCGCGAGTGCCCCGGCGCCGTAGGGACCAAGCAATACCCCGGCGCCAAGGAAACCGAGAATCGGACTGATCTTCAGACGCCGGAAGAGCGGCACAACGACGCCNNCACGATTGCTTCAATAGGAATCGCTCATGGTCTCTATCTCTTTGTTTTTTCATATGATCTTATCTAAAAAGGTTGTAGCTTTTCTAAAGATCATGCTCTCACGATCCAGCCAAGAGGCCGGTCGTCCAGCACGCCCGCGCAGCCGTGCATCCGCAATACCAACCGGCTGGCAGACGAGCTCTTTCCTGTGGCGCCGGAATCCGGCATGTTCGCGCCATGTCCGATTTACCCATATCTGATTTGCCCATGTCCGAGTTGCCAAAGACCAACGCGCTCGAACTTAGCGTGAGCGAATTGTCAGCCGCCTTGAAGCGGACGGTCGAGGACCGTTTTGGCTTCGTTCGCGTGCGCGGTGAAATTTCGAATTATCGCGGACCGCATTCTTCCGGCCACGCTTATTTCAGCTTGAAGGACCAATCCGCCCGCATCGATGCGGTGATCTGGAAAGGCGTTTTCGCGAAATTGAAGACCAAGCCGCAGGAGGGCTTGGAAGTCATCGCGACCGGAAAAGTCACAACCTATCCTGGCAAATCCACCTATCAAATCATCGTCGATGCATTGGAGCCAGCCGGGATCGGCGCGCTGATGGCGCTCGTCGAGGAGCGCCGCCGGAAACTCGCGGCGGAGGGGCTTTTCGACGAAGCGCGCAAGCGGCCGTTGCCGTTTCTGCCTGCCTGCATAGGCGTCGTAACGTCGCCGACCGGAGCCGTCATCCGCGACATCCTGCACCGCATCTCGGAACGGTTTCCGCGCCACGTTCTGGTCTGGCCAGTGCGGGTCCAAGGCGAAACCGCAGCGGCCGAGATCGCCGCCGCGATCGATGGCTTCAATGCCTTGCCGGAACACGGACCTTTGCCGCGGCCGGATGTGATTATCGTCGCGCGGGGCGGGGGGTCACTCGAAGATTTGTGGAGTTTCAACGAGGAAATCGTCGTGCGCGCGGCGGCGCGAAGCCNNGCGGCGGAAAAGGCGGTGCCGGTGCGGGGCGAACTCGCCGCTGCCCTGGCCGATCTTGCCCGCAGGCAGATGGGCGCGGCAAACCGTCTCCTCGAACGCCGCCGCAGCGATTTCCGCGCCCTGTTGCGCGCGTTGCCGCAAAGCGACAGCATTTTCGCCCTGCGCCGTCAGCTGCTCGACAATCTCGAAAGCCGCCTCACAGGCACGCGCTCAAAAGCCTATGATCGCAGACATCTCGGCCTGGCGCGTCTGTCGCATCGCCTCGCGCAACAATCTCCGCATGCGCAACTTGCCGGCAAGACGCAACATTTCAATGCGCTGGAACAAAGGCTGAAGCGCTGGCGGGCCGTGGGCTATGAGGGCAGCAAGCAACGCGTCGCGCATATCGAGGCGAGGCTCGCGATCGCGCGGACCGCGCGGGTCAAACTCGAGAGCGAGCGAGTGGGCGCGGCGCGCCAGCGGCTTCATGCGTTGGCCAGCCGGATGAAGAATGGTTTTGAGTCTCGCGTCACGGCGTCCCGGGAACGCATGAAGTCATTGGAACAATTGCTGGGCAGCCTTGGCTACCGCCAAGTCTTGGCGCGCGGCTTCGCGCTCGTTCGCGATCATGATGGGCAACCCTTGCGGAGGGCGGCCGGGATCGCGGACGGGGCGCGTCTCGATATCGAATTCGCCGATGGTCACAAGCCGGCCATCGCCGGAACGCAACAAGACACCACGCCTAGCAAGCGTCCGGCGAGCAATGGCCGCCGGAAACGCGAACAAGGTTCGCTCTTCTGACGCGCCTTGCAGATCAAAAGCGGGGTAGCCGCACGGGCGCTTTGGCGCAAGCACCGCCGGTGCAAAATCCTTTGTGAAACCCGCGTGACGTCCTTCGCCATAAAAAAGCTTGAACGAAAGGGATTTTCCGTTGTTTACCGGTTGCCGCCGCCCAACCGGCGAACACCGGTGAAGTCTTGTTTGCCTGTTCGGGGGCGGGGTTGCAGGTGTCTTCTCCAGTTAGGGGAAAACGGCTGGCTAGACCTGTGTAAATAAAAAGGTGTCATTTGGACCCGCCAGACTTCGCTATGGCGGCGTTCCGGCGCCACTTCTTGTCTTGTTGGCGCCGAATTGAGATGATTTTTCGATACCAATCGTCCATGACGGATTGCCCGGCGCAATTCATCGCGCCTTACCGCGCTGGTTCGGAGTTGCGGAGTCTATGATCAAGCCAGTACGAATTGCCCTTGACGCCATGGGCGGCGACCATGGACCGGAAGTGATCGTTCCAGGTGCCGCGCGTGCGCTGCAACATCGGCCTGACATGGAATTTGTGTTTTTTGGCGATGCCGCCAGGATCCGGCCGCTTCTTGATGCCGATCCGGGGCTTTCCGCGGTGTCATCTTTACGGCATACGGACGTTTCGGTGCGGATGGATGCCAAGCCTAGTGTGGCGTTGCGCACGGGCCGCCGGACATCGTCGATGTGGCTTGCCCTCGAAGCGGTGAAAAAGAATGAAGCCGATGTTGCGGTTTCCGCCGGCAATACCGGCGCCTTGATGGCCATGGCGAAGATTTGCCTGCACATGATGCCGGGTCTCGATCGTCCGGCGATCGCCGCGACATGGCCGACGATACGGGGCAAATCGATCGTCCTCGATCTTGGCGCAACCATCGGCGCCGACGCGCGGCATCTCGTCGATCTCGCCGTCATGGGCTCGGCGATGGCACGGATCGTCCTCGCCATCGAACGGCCGACCGTGGGATTNNCGTAGCCGACCGTGGGATTGCTCAATATTGGTGTCGAGGAAATCAAGGGCATCGATGAGGTCAAGACGGCATCGCGCTTGCTGCGCGAGAGCGGCCTGCCTAATCTCGACTACCATGGCTTCGTCGAAGGCGACGACATTGGCAAGGGGACGGTCGATGTCGTGGTCACCGAAGGATTCACCGGTAACATCGCCCTCAAGACGGCGGAAGGCACCGCCAGCCAGATGGCGCAATATCTGCGCGAAGCGCGGGGGCATGATTTCATGTCGCAGCTTGGCTTTTTTCTGGCGCGTCATGCCTTCGCGGCGTTGAAGGCCAAAATGGATCCGCGCAATGTCAATGGCGGAGTGTTTCTTGGCCTTAACGGCGTGGTCATCAAGAGTCATGGCGGTTCGGACGTGGTCGGCACGGCGCGCGCCATAGAAATCGGCTATGCCATGGCGCGGCATCAACTGTTAAGCAAAATTCGCGACTCGCTTCCGCTCTCGCGGGAACACTTCCCTTTCAATTCAAGGCTCGAGGCGGCAGGCGCGCCAGCAGTTGCGCCTTCGGAGTCCTGAGCGGCCCTTGTTACCGATGGATAATTTCGTGAACCATGCAGCGTCAGGCAAGCTCCGTTCGGTCGTTTTGGGGATTGGCTCTTATCTTCCCAAGCGCATCGTCAGCAATGCCGATCTCGAAAAATCGCTGGAGACGACCGACGAGTGGATCGTGCAGCGCNNTGTCGCCGCCGAGGACGAGCCGACCTCGCGGCTCGGTCTTTATGCGGCGCAAGCCGCTCTGGCCGATGCGAGGCTTAAAGCCGCGGACCTCGATCTCGTGATTGTTGCGACTTCGACGCCGGACTACACTTTTCCCGCGGTCGCGACCCAAATCCAGGCCGGGCTTGGCATGACGAATGGCGCGGCCTTCGACCTTCAAGCGGTATGTTCCGGATTCATCTTCGCACTTGCCACCGCCGACAAGTTCTTGACGTCCGGATCGCACCGGCGCGCCCTTGTCATCGGCGCGGAAACTTTCTCACGTCTGCTGGACTGGACCGACCGAACGACCTGCGTTCTTTTTGGCGATGGGGCCGCAGCCCTGGTGCTCGAAGCGCAACCCGCGGAGGGAACTGCACGGGANNCGGGGTGTTCTCACCTCGCATCTTCGCTCGGATGGACGTCACCGCGAAAAGCTCTATGTCGATGGAGGCCCATCCACCACGCGGACGACCGGACATTTACGGATGGCCGGGCGAGAGGTTTTCCGGCATGCGGTTGGCATGGTGACAGACGTCGTTACGCAAGCCTTCGAGGCGACCGGAACGAGCGCCGGCGATCTGGATTGGTTTGTGCCGCACCAGGCCAATCGCCGCATCATCGACGCNNGCTCTCGCGGTCGCGCGCGGCGATGGCCGGATTAAACAAGGCGACCTCGTCATGATTGAAGCCATGGGCGGCGGGTTCACCTGGGCGTCGGCCCTTATCCGCTGGTGAGCCTCACGGCTAAGGGCAGCCCCAGGAAGGTCTTGATTTTGCGCAAATTTTGTTCCAGAGTTTCAATTCTCCTTGGCCTAGCTTGGCCAAGGGTTTAAGCAATACCAGCCGGTAAACTGGGACCGGCCAACGCACGCAGAAAATGAAAAGATGGACCATCGAGTCCACAAATCTTTAGTCAAAATATCGGTGATGAAAATCATATGACGGGCGCCCGTCCTTAACTGTGGATGACCGGCGGTGCGAGGCAAGTCATGCTCCTTCTTATCGGAGCAGCGGGGTTCCTCGACGGATGAACGGGTCCTTTTGAATTGGTCGAAGCCCAATGGGCGGTTGTTTGATTGGTGCTATTTCGCAATCGGAACGTGTTACCAGGATTGAAGGATGACAAAGTCCGAAACCATGGCTGCTGCGGGAGAGCCTGGATTATTGGCTGCGGAAAATAGGCCGCAGGCGCCGCAGCCGGCAGCGTCGCGAACTGTTACGCGTGTTGATCTCGCGGAAGCTGTGTACCGGTGCGTCGGCCTATCGCGCAAGGAGTCGGCCTTGCTGGTGCAAGCGGTCTTGGATGAGTTGGCCGACGCTTTGATCGATGGGGAATCCGTCAAATTGTCTTCATTTGGCCGGTTCGTCGTTCGCGAGAAGCCGGAACGCGTTGGGCGCAATCCCAAGACGGGGATCTCGGTTCCAATCACACAGCGGCGCGTTTTGTCGTTCAAGCCGTCGAGCGTGCTCAAGGCCCGGATCAACGGCCACGCCGTCGTCCCCGGGGAAGATACAGAGGATTGATAATTTCGCGATGCGCGGTGAGAGCAGACTCGCTCTTTCGAGAAATGCGCGGGCGTCAGCCGGGCCAGGGCCGGCGATAGAGCCTTTTGTGCGTTCATCTTGAGCTATTAGGACGACCGGCTAGGGCGCAGCCCGCCAGAGGGACTCATCTGATCGAAAAAGGCGAGCAACTTTTTCGGAACATGCTCTAGGAGCTTGCGACGGATGAACAAAAACGCCGATGCGTTCCGGACGATCAGCGAGGTTGCAGAAGAGCTTGATCTGCCGCAGCATGTTCTGCGGTTTTGGGAGACGCGTTTTCCTCAAATCAAGCCTTTAAAGCGCGCCGGCGGCAGGCGCTATTACCGGCCTCGGGATATCGAGGTTCTCCGCGCGATCAAACATCTTCTGTATCGGGAAGGGTATACGATCCGGGGTGTGCAGCGTGTTTTGAAAGAGCAGGCTGGCGCCGTCGCCACCGTGGCGGATGAAGGCGGTTCGGATTTACCTGTTCCCGTGGCCCATGACTTGGCTCTTCTCCAAAACGCGCTGCTTCCGGAAGACGAGACGGTCGGACACAGCCCTCAGACGGTTCACTCTGGCAGGCAAACGCCGGCTGACTCTCGCGCCAATGCGGACCGGGACGATGCCGCTTGCATGGCGAGAGAGGAGTCCGTTTGGGCTTTGACCTTAACCACGGAGGATGTCGGACGCTTGCGAGCGGCTTTGGCCGAACTCGTGGAATGCGAAAACATCCTTGATGCGGCGCGCCGCCGCTAGAGCACGTTCCGGAAATGTAGCNNNNATCTGGTGGGCAAGCGCTCGAGCAATCTCATTTCATAGCCGGATGATGGCCCAATGCGAACTGTCCGTGTGCTCGGATTTTGCGGCCGGCCGCCCTTTCGGGCAGCGTTGCACCTGAGAGGGGCTTTCTCTATAAGAG
>PLUZ01000062.1 GCA_003162995.1 Methylocapsa sp.
CCCCAACTTTGAGACGGTCTCTAGACGCATAGCATTCTTGCCTGGTTCAGATTAAGTTGCTCTCATTTCGAACGGTCGCATCGTGTGATCCGCGTGCGGCGGTTTTTGAGCTTCGCCAGTTCGTTCTTGGCGACAGCTTTCCTCATTATGTTCATGCCGGCTACTGGGCCGGGCTTCGAATGGCGCCGGCATGGAAGAAATATTGTCTTCGAGCGCAGCCTTAGAGGTTCCACCTTGGGCGTGCGGAAGCTGGTGTCGCGTTTAGTTGTTCAGTTCGGACGCAGCTATGGCGCGCACCGCTGCGTGCAACGAGGCTGGCGTTACGGGCTTTACAACCCAGGGCGCGGACTTGAAAATCTCATCGATGCCATCCGACTTGGCGGAATAGCCAGAAATCCTCCATTCTTCAACCCGCCAAAACTGTCTCAAAGGCGCTGACGCCGGACAGTCAAGGCAAGCTGATCAAAATCTCGCGATCAGGTATTGTTGCGGTCATTTTTCTCACCCCGACTGATCTCTCCCCGACTGAGACTGGTCGTGCGCCCGCGCTTCTTCGGTGGATTCGCCGTATCATCCTTTGCCGTCTTATGCTTCGACGGCGTCGAGAGAACCCGCTTTAGTACGGCGTCTTCTCGGCGCACGGTTTCTTTGTCAGTGAATTCGTTGACGTCTTTCTTGCCCATTTGGAGATCACCCAATGTCAGGCCAATTTCATCCTACTGACGAGCATTTTTGCGCCCTATGGCGGTCGTCATTCTAACACCCGCGCGAGCTTTGTCACGTTCGTTGGGTTTTATTTGTCAATAGGCCCGGGCTTCACAGCCCTTTTCTCTTAACCAGATCGGTACACTTTCACGCCGCTATTTGGCACAATTTGTCTCCGCCATTGACAGCCATCGAGTGAAAACCAATTCACGGCCATACAGGGTAATCGAAACAAAGTGGAAGCCTGCCCCAAACCCCTGAATTCAGGTTCAGCGCTCGGCCGCCTTTGCTGCTTCCTTCGCCACTTCAATCTGCGGCAGCTTGGTCTCCCAGGACGCGCCGGAGCGGGCCTTCTCGTAGCCGTAATCATAGAGCCGGCGCATCGCGGCCGTCTCAAATCCGGTGCCGCCACTGTCGGGAAGGTCTCTGCCGACATAGCTGAGATGGAAGCTAAAGCCTTTGCGGCTCGCGACGTTATAGGTCTGGGCGAGCACCGCCTGGGTGCCGACCCTATTCATGGTGGTGAACGAACGTGCGGCGATCGCCTCAATCTGGTTCGTTACAACCTCGAAGCCCGCGTCGATGCGCGCGTTTACGATGACATACAGGTCCGGCCGCGCACCGCGCGAGACAATTGGCTTGCCGCCGAACAGAAATGCGTCCGGCAGAGTAAAAACCGGCGCGCTCACTGTGCCGTCGACGTGCATCTCCTGGAAGCTTCGGCCGTTCGCCTCGACATCGATGAGCTGCGGCGCGAAAACTACGGGAATGCTGGCGGAGGCGGCGAGAACATCGCGGAACAGCTTGAATGCTTTAGGCCCTCCACTCGCAGCGATGGCGCCCATGTCCCAGATGACAGCGCGCTGCGCGTCAAGATCAGTAGTGACGACCAGCAGGCGCCGCCCCTTCTGATCCTCGCGTGCAATGGCGTTGAGGAGGTCGTCGTCGATATAGCGCTCGACGAGTCGGCGTAGCTGCCCCGGACCGAACAGGCCGGCGCCGAAGATCGCTCCCAGGGGATTGGGCTGCTGGGTCAAGCTTTCCGCCTCGCCGCTCGTGTACATCCGCCTGAGCGTCTCGTCGTAGGTGGGACCGAGAAAAGCGAAGGGGGCCATCAGCGCCCCCGTCGAAACGCCGGAGACCATGGTGAATTCGGGGCGCGTGCCTGATTCCGTCCAGCCATTGAGAATGCCAGCACCGTAGGCGCCGCTCCCACCACCGCCGGATAGTGCGAGATAGATAAACGGCCGCCCTTTCTGGGCGACGGCGCGTCGTGCGGCACCCTGAAAGGCGCTCACCGGCGCGTCAGCCCAGTATCGAATACTGCGCGTGCCAGTTGGAAGCGCTGCCATCTGGTCGGCTTCGGTGAAGGGAGTGCGCGGCTCGCTCGCGCAGGCGCCGAGTTGGAATGTGCCCAGCGCCAGCGCTAGAAGAACATGTCTGACCCTCTTGGACCGACATTCTCCGGATCGTTGCGGACAACCGCTAGCACGGCAACGACCTTCAACCATCAGCGGCACGACAGAATGAGCGGCGACTTGACGATGCCGACAATGAAAATAAAGAGCGTATCCGCTTCGGCGGTCCCCTGCCAAGTCTCCGCCTTGTTGGCACGTGTGACGTCCGCCACTAACAAGCTCATGGACATTTTCCCCTGCATTTTTCTTGCCGACTTCTCCGATGATCACATTTCGAGGCTGAGATTGCCGCCTTGGACGAGCATTGGCATCGGCTTCAACGGTCTCGCCCTGGGCTCTGGCTTTTCTGTGTCGCGCCCCAAATTCCCTTTTTAGGGGGTTCTGCTTCACTCCGGGTGCAATCTGTGGGAAAAGGGAGGAGAGAACCTCCCTAATTTGCTTGGAGTTAAGACATTTTCAGTCGTGTAGAAGCAAGCTCCGGCGCGAATACGAAATTAGGCCCGCATTTTTTGGGAACCCTTCTGCAGATTGGCGCGGATCAAGGCCATGAGCATTTGACCGAGGGAAACGGCCCCTGCCCTCACCTTCTTGGTCAGAGTGCGCAAGTAGCCGCCGGCGCTATTGATGAGGGAGGAGCGCTGCGGGATTGCGGCAAGGACGACGGCCGCGTCTTCGGGGCCAAACGCCTCGATGGCCTCCTCCCAGGCACTTGTGCTGATCCCTAGCCAGGGGCGCACCAAGGCGGCGGTGGCCATCAAATCGCGCCATGAGTTGATCCCGTTGGGCGCGTGCTCGGCAATGTCGGGACGAGACCGTCTCAAAAATTTGGGGTGCTATAGAGCTCTGGTCTAAATTGACTGGGGAAATGGAATGAAGTGG
>PLUZ01000249.1 GCA_003162995.1 Methylocapsa sp.
AGTTCTTCGAGCCGTTTTCGTTTGTCCGTGCTCAGTTTTACAACATAGCGCGTCTTGCTCACCTTCACCCCCGTCACTTCGAATCGCGACAAAAGTGAATCATTTATTCCACACAATTTAGTAGCGCAGGTTAGTAGCGCAGGCCACTNNCGCTTCACCATCAGCTTGTTCAAGGAGGCGATATAGGCCCTCGCCGATGCCACCAGAGTATCGGGATCGGCGCCTTTGGCGGTGACCGATTTGCCGTCCTCGGCAAGGCGCACGGAAACTTCGGCCTGCGCGTCGGTTCCTTGGGTGACCGCATGCACTTGATAGAGTTCGAGCACGGCTTTATGCGGCACGAGTGCGAGGATCGCGTTGAAAATCGCGTCGACCGGGCCGTTGCCCGTGGCCTGATGGGTTTTCTGCTCGCCGTCGATTTCGAGCGTCAAGGCCGCCGATTGCGGTCCCTTTGTGCCGGCGATCACGGTTAAGGCGACAAGCTTGATGCGGTCATAGGCATTTGCGATCTCGTCGTCGACCAATGCGGCGAGATCCTCGTCGTAAACGATCTTCTTGCGATCAGCGAGATCCTTGAAGCGGGCGAAGGCATCTTCGAGGGCGTTTTCGCCGAGTTCGTAGCCGAGTTCCTTCAGCTTTTCCTTGAAGGCGTGGCGGCCGGAATGCTTGCCCATGACGAGCGAGGTCTTGCTCACACCGACGCTCTCGGGCGTCATGANNCGTCCTGGTGAATGCCGCTCTCATGCGCGAAAGCATTCCGTCCGACGATGGCCTTATTATATTGCACCGGAAACGAGCTTACCGCCGAAACGAGCTTGGAGGCCCGGGTCAGCATCGTCGTATCGATGCTCGTATGGTATGGCAGGGTGTCCCGGCGCACTTGCAGCGCCATCACCACCTCTTCCATGGCGGCATTGCCGGCGCGCTCGCCCATGCCATTGATCGTGCACTCAACCTGCCGGGCGCCGCCTTCGATGCCGGCGAGCGTGTTTGCCACCGCAAGCCCGAGATCATTGTGGCAATGGACGGAAAAGATCGCCTTGTCCGAATTGGGCACGCGTTGCCGCACGGTCTCGAACAGGGCCCGGTATTCATGCGGCACCGCATAGCCGACCGTATCGGGGATATTGATGGTGGTGGCGCCCGCCTTGATCGCGGCCTCGACGCAGCGGCAGAGAAAATCGATCTCGGACCGTGTGCCGTCCTCCGCCGACCATTCGACATCGGCGACAAGGTTGCGCGCCCGCGCGACGCTTGCCGTGATCATGTCGAGAACCTGGCCCGGCTCCTTTTGCAGCTTGTATTTCATGTGCAGGGGCGAGGTCGAAATAAACAGATGAATGCGCGGGTGCAGGGCAGGGCACACCGCTTCGGCGCAGCGGTCGATATCTTTCGCGGCCGCGCGGGCGAGGCCCGCGACACTCGCCCGCTTCATGCGTTTTGCGATCGCCGAAACAGCCTCGAAATCGCCCTCCGAGGTTACCGGGAACCCGGCCTCGATGATATCGACGCCCATCGCATCGAGAAGATCAGCGACTTGCAGCTTTTCCTCGAAGGTCATCGAGGCGCCGGGCGATTGCTCGCCGTCCCGCAAGGTCGTGTCGAAAATGACAACGGATTGGGAGTTTTGCCGCGGAGTCTCGGCGGGGGAAACGGATTGGGTCTCTGTCATGGCGAATGTCCGGTTAAGGATTGTCTGCGAGACATAATTTCGAGACACTAATATAATGTCTGCGAGAAATTAATGTCTTCGCGCGGGAGGTTTTTAGGCTCGCGGACTCCCCTGAGCGCCCAGGCGCATCGCCCGGCCGGCTCTCAGGGGCGGATAAGCCTAAGCAGTCCCGGCGCAAACAACCGCGCCCGGCCCAATGGCCAAAGCCTGGCCGCGCTTATGTGCAAGATATTGGAGCCAATACCCAATTTGGCAAATCGCTCGATCATGATCTGGTGACTGTAGCGGAGGCCCCCGCCAAACGCAAGTGAAGGTCCCGTTGCGCCGGCGTCCCGCATTTCGCCGCGCGGATGATTGAAGCATTTTTAAGCGAAGTGGAGGCCGGTTCGCGTCAAGAAAATGCGGCAAAGCGAAGATCGAACGCTGCTTGATGAGTCCACGGAATCGGAAAGCGCTCTAGCTAGGCGCGAAACCCATCAGTGTTCAAGCGGACCTCTCGTAATCGCGATCATAGATCACGTTACCGTCAAAGGACCCGATACTGATGGCGGGAAACCGCGGCTGCTATTTCCATACGACAAAAGCGACAAACCAACCCGTAGCAAGGCACACGGAATAGGAGATGATGGGAGGAAGGGTGGACGAAAGTAACGCGCTCATTAATACTCCTAGTAAGGTTAGTGGCTATGCCCGATAATGCTCAATTCCACGACCGATTAGGACCCATTGGGAGCCGACTGACAGTGGACTACCCTACGCCAGAAGGCTTGCCCCGGGCTGGACGGGACGTTCCCTTAGAAGGGCTGCCGCGAACGCCTAGCCCTTCAGACGACAGATCCGCGTAAACTCCCCGGTCTGAAACAATTGCTTTCGAGACCGGGGTCCGAGTCGGTGTGATCAGCACGTGTCCGTGGCCGATACTAATATAATGGGCGAATATTCCCGCCCATCTGCGCAAATCGCCGCAGTCTATTCTTTGGAAGCCTGAGCCGAAGCCTGAACCTTGGTGAGAGCGGTTTCGATCGGCTTGAAAGTCTCTTTGGCGAGGTTGGAATAGAGTTCCCCAGTTTTCTTCACATATTCAAAGAAACCATCGAAGAACGTCTTTGCATATTCGGACTGAATTTGAACGCCACTCTCGAATGATTTGGCGCCAAGCAGCTTTTCGAAGAACGCGGAACTATTCTCAAAGGACTTCTTCGAATATTCGCTCGATTCAGCGGCGATCGTCTGCCAGCCCTTGGCAAGAGATGAAGACGTCGCGGTCACAGCTTCGAGTTGCTCTTTGCCGAATTTCGGAAAACCATCAAACTGGTAGGCCATTTAAACTCCATTGCACAAAAATGCGCCGGCTGTTCTAGCTCGACGCGGTTTACTCCCGCGAGCACGTTTTTCGGCCCGCGTCTACATCCATATTGCAGCGCAACAATCACGTCAAGTTGATGTTGCGGCGCAGCATTAGCTAGACTCGCGCCTTTATCTCTTTTGGCTCAAGAGTTTCGTTGGCTCAGTAAAATGACAGCATCCCTCTGCCGGTTCGCTCTCCAGGCAAAGGAAGCACATTTGGCGCCCCTGCCTGTTGATCCAGCGCAACGAAACCGCTGCGGGTTCAGTCGGCGGCTGGGGCCTGCAGGATCTCTTTTGCCCGCGCCTCATCCAGCTTCATTTGCCGGACGAGCGCTTCGGCCGAATCGAATTTCGCCTCGGGTCTGATCCAGCCGGTAAAGAGAACCTCGATCGTCTCGCCGTAGAGATCGCCGGAAAAATCGAAGAGATATGCTTCGAGAAGCGCCGGGCCGTTGTCGAATGTGGGCCTGCGGCCGTAGCTTGCGACGCCGTCATAGGTGTTTGTCCTGACCACCACCCGGACGGCATAGATGCCGTGGCGCAACCGGCAGCTCGGGTCCGGCAGAAGATTGGCCGTCGGAAATCCCAAGGTCCGGCCGAGTTTCTGGCCCTGGATGACCTTGCCCATGATGGCGAAGGGGTGCCCTAGCAGGCGCGCGGCTAGCGCGACATCGCCCGTCTCGAGCGCGGCTCGCGTCGCCGTCGAGGACGCGGCCTGACCCGGCGTGTGTGCCGGCACCCGTTCCACGATCTCGACGGTAAAGCCAAACCGCTCGCCAGCTTGTCTCAGGAAGGCGGGCGTGCCGGAGCGGTCCGCGCCAAAATGGAAATCATAGCCCGCGACCACGGCGCGGATGCCGAGGCGGCGCAGCAGGATCTCGGTGATGAAGGTCTCCGCCGGGAGGCTCGCCAGGGCTTTGTCGAAGGGGATGACGATCATGCCATCAATGCCGAGCCGCTCCAGGATCCAGGCCTTGGTGTCGCGCGGCGTGAGGCGGAAGATCGTGTTGGCGCCTTTGAAAAAATCGGTGGGATGCGGCTCGAAGGTGAGGACAACGCAGGGAAGGCCAAGCTTTTCAGCCAAGGCCTTGGCGCGTTCGATCACGGCCATATGGCCGCGATGAACGCCATCGAAATTGCCGATCGCGGCGACCGCGCCGTCGAGCCCCGGCGGCGGCGCTGCCGGATCAACGGCGACGATGAAACTTTTGGGGGCNNCAACTTTTTGGGATCACGCGCTAGTGAATGAAATCCGGCGCCGGGTACCCCCGCGACAAATGACCGCTTTCGACGGCATCGATCCATAAGAGACATGGAGTCCGTCGCGGGGAGTCTATCGGTTATCGCGATTCGCAAATTACGGGACGGGGGGCGCCTTGTTCGTATTCGAGGGCACGGCCCGGCGACGGGAGCGCGCCCTCGGGTATCCTCACCTCTCGCGCATTAAACCGCAGCGCTTTAATGGGGTCGAAACACTGCGGTATGAATGAAGTTCTGATTCCGCAACGGTCGAAACACCGCCTCTGCGCGCGTAGATCCACGCCGCTCCGGTGACCCCGTTGTCGGCAAGCCCGCCAACGATGGCGGTCTTGCCGTCGGCGGACAGCGCGACGGAGTGGCCTTGTCTGGCACTTCCAGTCGCGTCGGTGCCGACCAGCTTGTTGGCCTGCTGGGTCCAGACAGTCCCGATGTGGTTGTAGACCCACGCCGCCCCTGTGTACGAGTTGTCTTCAACGCCGCC
>PLUZ01000129.1 GCA_003162995.1 Methylocapsa sp.
CGGGCGCGAAAGAATCGAGTCCCGCATACCAGCCAAAAATCTGCTCATAGATACGCACGCCGACATAGAATGTGCAGATCGCAAGCGTGCCGATAATAGCCCCTCTCCCGTCGAAAAGGGGCGCCTCGGCGACGGCCGCAGCCTCGCCGGTGCGCGCAGTTCCAGTTACTAAGCTCATGTCATTAGCCTCTTTGCTGTTGAGGAATTAGACTGATCGCGGCCCCAGCTGGAACCCCAAATGCCGCTGATCGGTTTTGCGATCAGTGCCAATGCGGTTGCCAACGCCATTAAAAGACCAGCTTATCCCAGCGCATGTGTAGAGCCCCCCATGCAAAGGGACAACATACTGCTGGACGGGCTTGGATGCTACCTAATAGGGTTGGTATATACTGCCCGATTAGGTAGGTTATGGGATAGCTTTGCCATACCGGTCCATCCGATTACGGGTGTAACCCAAATTTGCTCGCTTGGAGTGCGGAAGGCACAACAACTTATGTCAACGAGAAACTGTGACAATCAAAAGCGAACATTCTAAGTAATATTCTATTCTAACGCGCTTCAAGACCAGGAGAGGTCATTTAATTGAAAAGGAGCTTATCAGATGTGAAGAAATTTTGCATGTAGAAATCGAAACAATCGAGCGATTTTTTCTAGTTACTAATATTCTATAAACTCACGATCGTCTAACTGTACTATTCAAGTATTATTCTTTACGTTTTGCAACCTGCCTTCTACCAGCGAGCATCAATTGCCGGGCTAGCTAAGGCGTGAAGCGGGGCCTGCGTTCAAAGCTCATGCTGTTGCACGAAACAAGCACTTGCCCTCCACGCGGAATTGCGTAATCGAAAAGGAAGTGCTCAAATTCAATGAGTTGGAGCATGTCTAGACAGGCTCCAGGTTGGACAATGCGACTAGAGCACTTTCTGTGTCCATGGAATCTGTAAAATGCTCTAAGTATTTGTTTATTGCATTTTCATGACACGAACCGGTATCCCTATCGCATGAAAATGGATCTCGACCATGATCGCTTCAAAAGGAATCGCTTATGGTCTCTATGTCTTTGTTTCGTCGCATGATCTTGTCCAAAAAGTCTAAAACCTTTTGGGATCATGCTCTAGCGCGGACCGCCAGCGGTTTTCCGGGGCAAGGCGGACCGACCACGGTGCGGCAAAAGGCCAATCGTCGGGAGCAAGGCTGCGATAGGTTGCCGGCGCGCTAAGCTTTAAGTTTATGCAGCGGCCGAACATCCGTTAAACGTTCTGCACTTGCGGAAGCGATTGATGATGAGTTCACGAGCAAATCCCGGTTCAAGACAAAGGCAAAGGGCTTCTGGCGCGTTTGCGAGAGGACTTGGGCTTTGGCGAGTGCTTAAGTTTGGGCGCGCGCTTGGGGGTGGTTCCATGGGCCCGCACCTTCGCTTCCGCTCCTTTACGGACATGCGCCTCGCTATTGTTTTCTCTGCCGCTTTGGTTGTGCTTGCGCGGCCGGTCGAAGTGCAAGCGGCGGCCGGGCTTTGCCCGGATGAAGGCGGCACCCGCGGGCGGGTCGTCTCGGTCAATGAGCGGCTCGAATTGACCCTCGAGGGCGGGATCCGGCTCAAAATCGCGGGTGTCGATCCGCCCCGTCCGACACCGGGAGACCCCGAACTCGACGCCCGCGCGCAAGACCGCCTCACCCAATGGCTCGTTGGCCAGGAAATTGTCTTCCGCCAGCTGGAACCGGGCTTGGATCGCTGGGGGCGCAGGATCGCCTATGTCTTCGCCCCCGCGGCAGGTCAGGGTCCGGAAAAGGCGCCCCTGCCCGTCGGTGAGGCAATTCTCGATGCCGGTCTCGCACGCTATGAGCCAAGCGCGGCGGCGCGCCCATGCCGAGCCTCCTTGCTAGCCGCCGAGGCCAGCGCGCGAACTGCGGGGCTTGGACTTTGGGCCGATCCGTATTATGCGGTCATCGCCGCGGCCGATCGCCCATCCTTCGCCGAGAAAGCCGGCACAGCCGTTATCGTGGAAGGCCGCATTACCGGCATCGCCGATCGGAGGCCGCGCATAATGCTCACTTTCGGGCCACGCCAAGGCTGGGATTTTTCGATCGCGATCTTTCCACGCAACAGCAAAGCGTTCGAAGCGGCTTATGCAGCTGTGGCGGGTTTGAACGGCCGGATGGTTCGCGTACGCGGACTTCTCGATACCCGCTTCGGACCGCAAATCGAGATCTCGAACCCGGATGAGATCGAGGTGACCGGACAGGAACAAGACGCGCAAGTGGCTCCCGCCGGCACTCCGGCACCGAGATAAGGCGCCCGCGCATGGGGTTTTTTGTGATTATCGTCAGTTCGAGACGACCGGAAACCAGTTTCGGGGGCAGGTTCTGCGCGCGAATGCTGCTTGCTGCGATCACCGCGCTTTTGCTTGCCGCCTGCGCGTCGATGGAGCCGCAAGACAGCACACCCTTCAATGCGGCGGCGCCGTTGCCGCCGCCCCGTGTCCCCGCCGTCGATGAGAAAACATCGGCGGAGCACAGGCGGATGATCGCCCTCTTCGACGGCGAGTACAAATATCCCCCGGCCGAAGCCTATCTGAATGACATTCTGGTCAAGCTCGCCAACGCGGATGAAGGCGCGGCCGAGCCTTATAGGGTAACGATACTGAATTCGCCGATCGTGAACGCCTTCGCGCTGCCACCCGGCAACGTCTATGTGACGCGGGGCCTGCTGGCTCTCGCCACCGATGCTTCCGAAGTTGCCGCCGTGATGGCGCATGAGATCGCCCATATCACCGCGAAACATGCCCTGCAGCGCGAGGAAGAGCAAAAACGCGCCGCGGTGATCAGCCAGGCCGCGAGCGTAATCCAAAGCAAGCAGAAGAGCCAAGAGGTCGAGGCCCTGGCGCAAAAGACGATCGCGAGCTTTTCCCGCCAGCAAGAACTCGAAGCCGATCAGATCGGCATCAGGGTCAGCGCAAAGGCGGGGTTTGACCCGTACGGCGCGGCCCGCTTCCTCGGTGCGCTCGGACGCTCCGCTGCGCTGCGCAGTTCCCTCATGAGTCAATATGCGAACACCGGAAAGCCGGATATTCTGGCAACGCACCCCTCGACGCCGGACCGGGTCGCGCAGGCCATCAACGCCGCTCGCCAGATCGGCGCCCCAGGCATCGGCAAGACCGACCGGGCGCCCTATCTCGCTGCCATCGACGGCATGACCTTTGGCGACGATCCCGCCGAAGGCGCAATCCGCGGCCGCAAATTCTTGCACGGGCGGCTCGGCTTTGCTTTTCTTGCCCCCGAAGGATTTGTTCTTGAAAATGCGTCCCAGGCGCTCCTCGGGATTAAGGCCGGCGGCGCCGAAGCCTTGCGCCTCGACAGCGTTAGAGTGCCGCAAACGACGCCACTCACGGCCTATATTGCCAGCGGCTGGATCGATGGGTTGATCGCAAGTTCAATTGAAACGGCCGAGGTCAACGGCATGCCGGCGGTAACCGCCACCGCAAACGCCGGGGAATGGAATTTTCTTCTCGCAGTGATCCGCTTCGAGCCGGACAGGGTCTACCGGCTGATTTTTGCCACGCGCGTGCTGACCGACGAGGCCAAGGAACGTTTCCGGGCATCGATCGATTCCTTTCATCGTGTCTCCGCCGACGAGGTGAAAGCCGTGCGGCCGTTGCGCCTCGCGATCAGCGTGGCCAAGCCCGGCGACACCGCCGACACGCTCGCCGCGCGGATGGCGGTCCCCGAGCGTCCGCTCGACTATTTTCTGCTGATCAACGATCTTGCGCGGGGCGATCCCTTGCAACGCGGGGAGCGCTATAAGATCGTCGTCGAATAAGGGTAATACCAATCGCCCGAGAAC
>PLUZ01000215.1 GCA_003162995.1 Methylocapsa sp.
GCCAGCTTGGAGAAGAAGCCCTCAACGAGATTGAGCCAGGAACCATGCTTGGGGGTGAAAGTAAATTCGAAGCGGCCTTCGGGTTGGGTAGCGAGCCAGGCTTTGGTTTCCTTCGAAGTGTGGGCTGAATGGTTGTCGAGGATAATCTTGATCGCGGTTGAAGCCGGATAGGCAGAATCGAGGAGTTGTAAAAACTCGATGAACTCGCATGAGCGATGTCGATCCTTGACAAGCGCATGGACCTTGCCGGTCACGAGATCAATCCCGGCCAAGAGGCTCAGCGTACCATGGCGCTTATACTCGTGATCACGGGCGAAGGCCGCATGAACGCCGGGTTTCGGCGGCAAGTCCGGCGCCGTCGAACCGATCGCTTGCATGCCGGGTTTTTCATCATAAGAGATGATAGCCACCGCGTCGCTTGGCACGTTGGCCTCTTTCAGAATCTCGACCTCCCTGTAGATGCAGAGGACGTGCGCCATCTTTTCTTCGAATTCAGGATCGCGGCGCTCCAGGTAGTAGCGTATCCTGTGCGGCTTCACGGCATGTGCGTCGAGAATTTTGCATACGGTCCCTTGCACCAATTTCGCGAGGCATTCGTGCCCGGCAGCTGGCCCATGTTCGCGCGCATGGCGGCCCAAGAGCCGCGTCGTCCACAGCTCGTGCGGATAGCCGAAGTCCTTCGCTTTCTGGCAGGCTAGCGACACGAGCCATGCTTTAGCCTCGGGTGTTATCGTCGCCATCTTGCCGGGTCGCGCACTGTCGTCCAACGCCGCCAACGGGCCAAGGGCCGCGGCTCGCTCGATGCAGCGTTGCACGGTTTGATGATGCACCCCAAGCAATCGTCCTACGGCAAAGAAGGACGGCTCATCTCGATAGGCCAAAAGCATGCGCGCCCGCTCGACCCGGCTTGCCGGTTCTGTTCGCGATCGCGCAATCGCCATCAGCGTCGTCACGTCTTCTCCTCCGATGGTCAACTCGACCACAAGCCGCGGTGCTGCCATGATGCAAGGCCTCGTTCAACGAATCGTCAAACGAGGCTAAACTGCATCGATGCCAAAAAGAATCTCACTCATATGATAAGTTTCATGGAATCTGTGCGCTAGTTATGTGAGTCTCCCGNNATCGTTCCTTTCATCGGCATCAAACTGATCGACCTTCTGATCGGTGCGGCTGGCCTTGTTTGAAAAACAGTATGGCTGGCCGCCGTTTCCCACTATCAAGCCAAGGGCAAACTGGTCCAGCGCGACAGCAAAATCATCGGGCCGGAAATGATCGGAAACAATTTCACCATCGGCGCAATTTTCACGTGCGGTCGTCGTTGACGATCGACACAAAATTCAGCTCACCGCCGAACAAGAGCAGAGCATCCAGCAACCCAAGGATGTACGAACGTACCTCAAAGAGCTGAAGCCGGCCATGCTTCATCTCATTCGAGTCGATCCCCACCATCCCGGCTCACTCGACCCTGAAGACATCCTGGGAGAGTTCGAAAGCTTCATCTATTGGCCGGCTCCGTCATCCGGTAAATCTCGCCTGGCTGAATGGGAGCTGTATAACTCGGGTCCCCCCGGGGGAAGAAACCATACGCTAAGTGGCTTATCGAAAAATTTGGGTATTTTTTAAGAGACGAACGCACCCGACGACACCTCGCCGATCTTCCGGTCGCTCGATCCGGCGCGCCGCGGCGAAAACCGGCCGGGGAGATCGTGAGTCCGCCTCTAGATAAAATCCCAGTCATCTCGTCTTAATGAGGGTCTCGTGATTTTGATTTTGAGCAACAGTTTGACCGCAGCTAAGTCTGCCGCTTCGGCGAGCGCAAGGCCGCCGTCGAGGCCGAGGGTCGGCCGCCGCTTCAGACGCCAGCCCATATGGCGACGGTTTTCCTGCAAAATTCGAAACGTCACGCCGGCGTGCCTTAACGCATTAATCGTCTAGGGCGCTCTGCCCGCCACTTCGTGTCCGGGCTGTGATCTTGTCCTTGGCCTACCGCTACTTGGATGACTTGTACCTCTAGGCGGCTCCAAAATACTTGGTTCCTGGAACTGCGAAAACCGTTAGACGAACAAGCTTTCGGCACAGTGCAACAGTGCACGTTGTCGCGCCGTTGGCCAATACCTTGATATTGGCGGGCAAGACGACCCAATTCCATTCAGGGATCTGAAAGTCTCGACTCGCGATTGCAGGATTTGGCTGGTCCTCAATCGCACCAAAGACGAGTTGCGGATTACGATCAGAAAGCCGAAAACAAAGTTGTGAGAAAAAAAGATAGGGGTCCCAATGTTGTCGCGCGGGTGCCTTGCACTCTAGATTGCTCGAAGAATTCGCGCTTATCAACGGGCGATGGATTAAAGAGCTCCCGCAGGGCGCCTGCGGCGCGCGCATGCGTGTTCGTACTTTTTTTCATAATCACCGCACTACTCGCCTTCCCGCTGCACGCTTCCAGCGCGTCCACTGCCGCGTCCCCGCCATTGCCACCTCCACGCCCGGCTGAGGCGCCCTCCCATCCCGCTCCAAACGACGTCGCGCCGGCGGAACAGACCAAGTCGGCGCCCACCATCGATCAGGCCTGCTTGGATCGTCTCAGTGCCGCCGGAATCGAATTTGAGCCGGTCACGCTTCCTCCGGCTGTCAACCCGGAATGTGCGATCGCGACGCCCGTGCAGCTCAAGGCCGTCAAATTGCCACCGCGGTGGAAGACGTCGATCCGCCTGCCAGATGAGCCGACGCTTTCCTGCCAATTCGGTGAACGGTTCGGCCATTGGCTGCGCGACCTCGTCGCTCCGCTCATTGCCGGCGAGCTCGCGGTCGAACTCAAGTCAGTTCACACGGGGCCGGGTTACGAATGCCGCAACCGCAACCGCGCAGAGATCGGCAAGATCAGCGCGCACGCGTCCGGTCTGGCGGTCGACGTCGTGAGCTTCGAGCTCGCGAATGGTGGAACGCTGGCCATCAAGCCCAATGGAGATGAGCATCTGCGTGCCACGGTCGATGCCATCCGCGTCGCCGCATGCGGGTGGTTCACCACGGTACTCGGACCTGGGTCCGATGTGGCGCATGCCGAGCACATGCACGTTGATATCCTGCAACACGGGTCGAGCGACCGCTATCGCATCTGTCAGTGAGCCGCCACGTCCGCTGGGTCTACGCCCTAAAGGCTCTGTGTGATCGTGCCGATGAGATGACACACATGCTCCTCACGTTCTGGACCCCGTAGCAAGTGAAATGCTCGGAAGCCCTTGACCTCGTCGAGATGCAACTGATGCGTCACCCACAAATCCTCGAAGGCGTGGCGTTCCTCCTTTCATGTGCATCCCCCTCGCCATGCTTTTGTAGGCTCGACTGTGGTCGGCAACGAGCATCTGGCAACTTCGAGGAAAAGAGTCGCCGTCTGATTTCAATGTGTTGCCCATTCGGCCATTTTGACTTCGTGTTCCACAGCGCTGCGGTATATGTCGTGAACAATAGGATTCAAATGTCTGTGCCAAAATACTAGATCCGCCCGCTCTTCAACACTGCAATGCGTACGATATGACCGCCGACGCCGATGATCCTCGTGCTCCGGCGTATTAACCCGCAGGCCGGATCTTACCGTGTTCAATGATCCCCCGTTTTGATCCGGCGTCGCATTGAGACCGATCGGAGCAACGTCGTTTTGGGTCGTGTGCCATGACTGCGCCCGCTGAGTGCGGCGGCGCACGGCCAGGAAGGTGCCGCTGAAGTGGATGTACGATTCGGCCCCGTCCTCTTGGTCGCTGACCCCGATTGCGCGGACGCGACCTTGAGGATGTAATTCCGGCTCCCCACACCGGAGCTTCGAATCATACAGTGTGAACTCAGCGAGACCGGATGGCGTGTCAGCTAGCTGGTGCTCTCCAACGAGCAGGCGGGCTGGCCATTTGGGACCAGATCACGGATGCGGTGGGCGTGAGGCATTCGTTGGGTAGTCGTGTGTTCCAAATCCTTGGGACACCTGTGTCTTGATGGCGAGAAAATCGCCATTTCCAGCTTTCCGCGCGCAGATGGCATTTGCTTGGGAGCACGGGAGCCCCGTGCTGAGAACTTGGCATTGCCAATATCCGTCGAAAGTGACAACCTCAGCCTCGCCACAGCCGTCAATCAGCGGAATTCGGCTTAGAATAGACTCGGACCATTGGCGAATCGGCGCAATCTGCCAGAAGGCAATCTAGCCGGAGAAAAAAATGAGCACGCTCCTTATCATCGTTATATTATTGTTATTGTTCGGCGGCGGGGGCGGATATTATGCATATGGCAACTACGGTGGGACGGGCCTCGGCGGCGTGCTCGGGACTGTTCTCGTCATCTTGCTGATCCTTTGGCTCCTCGGCATGCTGCGCTGAATTCTGTGCAAGAGTAAAATTCGCCTTCACGCCAGCGGACGTGCCCGGCTCCGCGTCGGGCATTTTTCCTCTATCGCGAAAATATCATATACTTCATCCTACACGGCGTAAGGCCATCGACGCCGAGGCGGCGTTTCTTGTCTTCCCCGTAATGATCGGCCCCACTGACAGGTCCAGTTCAATGGGGGTGGATCAACTTGCGTTCAGCGAATCGATAACCATCTATATATGATGGAAAATAGAGACAACCGCGCAGCAGCTGCCGTGCCCCTGATGTGGAGCGAACTAGCCATGGCGTCGTGGGAAACCATTGCGCGCCGGAGCTTCTTGATGATGTCGGGCACCTGCTCGCTGGAAGAATATCATCGCATGGCTGCGGAGAAACTTCGGGCACTCAGCCGTTCGGCCAGGATTTTGACTTCCGGACGCACCGGGGCGACCGCCGTAGCCGCAGCCTTGCGGCCGTGGCATGGTCCGGCAACCGCCAACGCCAAGCGTCTTCGACGGAATTGACCTCGGCACAGCCGGGCACCAAGCGTTAGATTCGTTTCCCCAGCAACCGCGGCACCGCCCGTTCGTGTCGGCACGATCGGGGGATGCCATGCGCGTAAACCGACTATGACCACGAAGGATGTTTCTCATGATCAAGACAGAAATTATCTCCGCCAACGCGTTGAAGATCACGACACCGGAGAAATTGAAAGCTGACGACTTTCGCGAAATTGCTCCGCAAATCGATTCTCTCATCATTCAGCATGGGAAAATCAGGTTGCTGATTGATGCTTCCGGATTTAACGGCTGGGAGAATATTGCGGCTTTCGAAAATCATGCCGGGTTCATAAAAAATCACCATCAAAAAATAGAGCGCATCGCCGTCATCGCCACGCACGACTGGCAGCATTGGGTGATTGGCGCGGTCAGAATGTTCCTGCATCCGGAGGTAAGAGCCTACGACAAGAGCCACGAAGCCGAGGCGCTGCAATGGATCGTCGGATAAGCACTTCAGCGGAATATGTTGAAGATGTGGGCGAAGCCGCCACGCGATGCCCGGTGATCCTTCATATGCTGCGGAGAGACCGTCTCAAAGTTGGG
>PLUZ01000093.1 GCA_003162995.1 Methylocapsa sp.
CGGGGCCTATTGGCGCAACATCTCGGTCAATGCCAGAGATCTCGTCGCCCTCCAGAATGGGGAGGGCAGCCAATGAGCGCGCCTCCACTTTTGCGGCTGATGGATGGCAAGAAAACACGGCCACGCAAGGCGCCACGGACCGCCCCGAAAGAGAGCGTGCTGCATATCGCTGTCGCGAACACTTTGCGCGACCACGCCCTTCCGGAATGGCAATGGACGCATGTCCCATCCGGCGAGCTTCGGGACATGCGGACGGCCGTGAAATTGAAACGCATGGGGGTACGGCGCGGCTGGCCGGACTTCATTCTTTTGCCGCCGACGGGCCGGCTGCATTGTCTGGAGCTCAAACGGCAAGGCGCGACGCTCACCGAAGAGCAAGAGGCCTTCCAGCTTTGGAGCATCCGCTTCGGAGTGCCGCATANNGTCGCCTATTCGTTCGACGAGGCTCTCGCGGCGCTCTCCGTATTGGGATGCCTCCGAATCAAGATCGGCGGTGCGCCATGAATGAGCATATTTTCAAACCAAATTGCTCGCGTGAATCAATCAACGACACAATCGATCATCTGCACTCCATTGGCGCTGACCATCTCTTGCCAATCTTCGAGGCGGTGAGGGACCACGGCGTTGCCTTTTGCAACATCTTGCAAGACGCGGGGAGGTTTTCGTTTCCGCTCGACAAGCCAACTATAATTCTATTCGGCGATGACCTGTTCGAGGCTAAGGGGCCGTCCGCATTTCACCGGAAGTCGGTGCGGGCGATCCTCGCCAAGATATCAAGCGTAATCGTTATAAGCTGTGGTGCCGAAGAAAGATTTTATGCGCCGGCAGCAGCGAACGCCGCAATGCTTCGGCAGCACGTTTTGATCGTCGAAACACTCCCGCGCTTCGAGGCTGATTGGGTCAATTATATTCAGAACGTGCGCCCCGGATTGCCAACGCTTCTTTGCGGTGTACTGCCCGCAGGAGGCGTCCAATGAACCGCACACCATCCGATGCTTTCTACGAACCGCAGGGCGTCTCGGCATTGCCAGATGGGCATAATGCGAAGGCATCGGCGCCTCCCGTCAAGTTCAAAACACTGGCGGATTTTTGCCGCGAATATGTACCGCTTGCCTATTCTATCGAACCGCTGCTTCGAACGTCGTCACTATACTCTCTCACCGCGCGGACGGGTCATGGAAAGACAGCCTTTCTAATTGCGGCGGCGTTAGCAATAGCCACCGGGAGGCCTGACATCCTTAGCATCGATGTCGCGCGCGGCCGCGTCGCGTTTTTGACCTTCGAAAATCCCGACGACGTGCGCATGCGATTCATGATCGCGGCCTACCTACTGAATATCGACCTTGACGAAATCTCACACGGCATTGTCATCCTCGATATCCGCATCAAGCCGGAAGAGGTGCTAACGAAAATCAAAATTCTCGCCGACGCCGATCCCTTCACACTTGTTATCATCGATACGTTCGCCGCGTTCTTCGACGGCAACGATACAAACGATGCAACGCAAGGCGGCGAGTTCATGCGTCGGCTCCGGCCGCTCACAAAGATAGGCGGGTTACCGACTGTTGTCGTGGCTGCGCACCCAATCAAAAATGCGGCAGAAGACAATCTGCTTCCCTACGGGTCGGGAGCAATCTTGAATGAAGTCGACGGCAATCTCACTCTGTGGAAGCAGCCGGCAACGGGGTTTGTGAGCCTTCACTGGCAAGGCAAGCTGCGAGGCATCGACTTCGAGCCCGTCATGTTCCGCTTCGAGGAAGCCAGCAGCCATGACGCTTTTATTCAACAGCAAGAACCGTGATCACCGCCACAAGAATCGACAATAGAGTCAGCGATGCATTCAGCACGTCCGTTGTGAATTGGTGATCGCGATCGTCAGACATCAAGCTGAAACACGGCTACCCTCAGCACAACAAAATCAGGTTTGCGCGAGGAAAGCAACGCACCTAATAGCAAAGCTCACGTTGTTCGGACTTACCCGAACGGCTCAGTTTCAGTTCAGCCCCGAACATAAGGCCGAACGGCTAAGCTGTAATAGCCTGAATATATTAGCGTTCGGGTACGAACAAACCCCCGAACAAAACCCTCTTTTTGTGCGTTCGGTTGGGCCCCCCTTCCTTAGAAGGGGGCCAACCGAACAAAGGGCCAGAACGAGCCAATTGCAGAACGAAGAATAAGCCAACGCTTCATCGCAAAGCCCAAGAACCGAGCGGCTGAAACGTGCTTGGGAAGTCGAGGAAAGAGGGTATACGCTCTTTCCCTCTCGCTACCACGCCTCTCACTGCTAAGCCAGAGCTTAACAGTAGCGCTTAGGCCTGTTTTGGAGGAGACAAAATGGAAGAGCGCCTTCTAGCCGCGCTTATTGTAGCCCCGTTCGTCATTAGCATCGTTGGCTTTGCCGTAGCTATTGCCTTTGCGCCAGCAGTGCCAAACGAGATCGCGCCGGCAACCGACCACGATCGTGAGGAACAGAATTTAAAGCCGCCACCCTTCATCAGCAGGCCCAAGCGTTTCCACGACTCTGATTAGCAATCAGAGCAACGCGGAGATTCCTTCCGCGCACATGCGTTGATATTGCGTGGCTTTCTGGCGCTCTTCACCTGTGTCCTAGGCTCTGTCCTAGTTTTTGGTAGCGCTGAGGGGGTTTCAGGCCCCATTTCCCTGCCCGATTCAGCCCTCCGGCCGTCAATTTTGTAAACTTCTGTGCGTAACTTTACAAACGCGAATGATTTTCGTGTCAATTTTATATATTTTTGTTAGATTACAATGAGGTGATGTTGTCAATGCGAGCTTGTCAAGTCTGTGAAAGTCGAAAGCAAGGATTGCGAAACTGTAAACGAGCCGCGGGGCTTTTTCCGCTCCGGCGAGCCGTGGGTTGATAGCTCGACCACGCGGGATGCGCGGATCGATAAGACGCACCCGCGCTGCCAGGTGTGCCAGCATCCGGAGCGCCACAAGATTGAAGCTCTGCGGGTTGGAGGCTCTGGCCTCGAGGAGCTGGCAGCGCGGTTCGGTATCCATCGGGACGGGCTATGGCGGCACATGAAGGGCCACGTCAGCGCTGAGACGAAGGTGAGCTATCTGGCCGGACCGGCCAAACTTCAGGATCTAGCGAACCTGGCCGCCGATGAGAACAAGGGGCTGCTGGAATATCTCAGCATCATTCGATCGATCCTGATCGGCCAGCTCGATCGCAGCGCCCAGCGCGACAAGCCCTATGAAGTCGAGCGCGTGGCCGGCCGTGTGCTGGACGTCCTGAAGGAAATCGGCCGGCTCACGGGTGAGGTGCAGGCCTACGCGAGCCAGACGCTCAATATTCAGCAAAACTTCAATTTCGCGAACACGCCCGAGTTTATCGACTTGCAGACTGGCTTGTTGCAGGTGTGCCAGGCGCATCCCGAGGCCAGGGCGGACATTGTAGCGTTGTTCCAGCGGCTCGACGCCAGGCATGCCTCGCAAACTGTTCCTGACACTAAGCTGATTGAGGCAGCAGAATGAGCATATTTGCTCGGTTGGCCGAAAATCTACGCGATGATTGGAGCGTTCACGCCCGGCCCGAGCAGCTCGAACCGGCTGGCGATTGGAACGTCTGGTTGATCCTGAGCGGTCGCGGCTGGGGGAAAACCAGAACCGGCAGTGAGTACATCAAATCGCTGATTGTGAGCGGCAAGGCTAGGCGCGTTGCTTTGATTGGCAGCACTGCGGCCGATGTCCGCGACACCATGATCGAGGGCGAGACCGGATTGCTTAGTGTCTGCCGGGATTGGGATCGTCCGCTTTATGAGCCCAGCAAGAGGCGGGTGACTTTCAAAAATGGCGCGATTGCCACGGCATATTCTGCCGAGGAAGCCGATCGGTTGAGAGGCCCGCAGCATGATCTTATGTGGTGTGATGAATTGGCCGCTTGGAGCAATGTTCGCGCGGCCTGGGACATGGCAATGTTTGGCTTACGTCTTGGAAAAAAACCACGGGTTTGCGTGACAACGACGCCACGGCCGATTCCGTTGCTCAAGGAACTTATTCAACGTCATGATGTCCACATTACGCGCGGCAAAACATCCGACAATGCGGCGAATCTAGCTGAGACGTTCCTGACGGCGATCGTCTCCAAATACGCGGGAACCAGGCTTGGACGGCAAGAGCTTGATGGCGATATCCTCGACGACGTGCCAGGCGCACTGTGGACGCGCGACATGATTGAGGCTTGCCGAATTCCGAAAGGCACCGAGCCACCGATGCGGCGGATTGTGGTTGCGATCGATCCCGCTATTTCTGTGACTGAAACGAGTGATGCTACGGGCATTGTAATTTGCGGTCTCGGCGACGACGGACAGAGGTGGCTCGGTTTGT
>PLUZ01000166.1 GCA_003162995.1 Methylocapsa sp.
ATACGATCGGGAACCTCGCCCAAGGATCCGGCACGCCGTAAACGTTTTTCTTATTTCTTCTTTGGGCTGGCGGCTTCAATCGCCTTCTTTTGAATCGACGCGAACGTCGAAACGGGCACGGCTTCCTTCGGTTTCAGCTTTTTCGGTTTCTTGGCTTCACGATTGCCGTGTTTGTCACCTCTTGACATGATTTCCTCCACGATGGACCGGTTGCAATAAATCCGACGCCGACAATCGATGATAACTCTGCCGCTGCTGTGAACGCGAATAGGCTACGCTCGCAGCTTCCTCGATTCGGGCGCGATTGACATCGAACACATGCAGCAACGAGGCTTCGTCGCGCTCCGCATAGGGGCTTATCTTACTTAGGGCTTCCTCGTCCAAAGAGAAGGTGATCTCGAACGTGGAATCATGGCCCCAGAAGCTGACACAGTGCCGGCCCGCATCGTAATTCCGGCTCGCGTTCGGAAAACTNNGAAAATGGAGAGTCATCGAGATTACTCAGTCCTTAAGAGTTCACGAGAAATATTAGTATGAAATATTCTGACGAAAATGGCTATGGCCAAAATAATATATAAGAACAAAATACTGGAATATTAGGTCCCGGCGGCAATTTGTTTCATGGAGAAGATGCCCGCCGGAACCACACACCAACCATGGTGGTTACAGGTGCCGGGCAGAAAATCTACTTATTGTCCCGTGCAGATTTTTCGAGCGATCTCAGTCAAACAAGGCTATGATAAACTCAAAATTGATTGTTATTTGTGGGATGTCGAGCGGTGCCGGGGTGTGGGGAAATTATGTCCGGCCCGTTCGGATTGAGAGGCCCTGCGCTGAGACCGTGATCGCTTCANNTATGTCTTTGTTTTGTCGCATGATCTTATCCAAAAAGTCTGCGCTTTTATGCAGATCATGCTCTAGCAGCAACGATCCACGCCCATGAACAAGATCAGCGAGACAAAGGCCAGCGCTGGCGCGGCAAAGGGCAAACGCCAACCCGCCGAGGCCAAACTTGCGGAACTCAAATACCGCCTTCTTGAGATCAGCGATCTTATGGCAGCGGAGGCTCTGCTCGACTGGGATCAATCCACATATATGCCGGGAGGCGGGGCTCCCGCGCGGGCTCGTCAAAGCGCAACGCTCAGCAGGCTTGCCCATGAAAAGTCGGTCGATCCGGCCTTGGGCGATCTGCTCGATGCTCTTGCGCCCTACGGCGCGGGTCTTCCTTACGAGTCGGATGAAGCAAGCCTGATCCGGGTCGCCCGGCGCGATTTCGAGAAGGCCATCAAGCTCCCCAGCGACTATGTCGTCCGGGCGAGCGAACTCCGCTCCGCATCTTATAATGCGTGGACGCGGGCAAGGCCAGGCAACGACTTCGTGAGCATGGTGCCGTTCCTGGAAAAAGCCGTCGATCTCAGCCGCGAATATGCGGGCTTTTTTGCGCCTTATCAGCATGTCGCCGACCCGCTGATCGATGCCGCCGACGAGGGCATGACGACCGTTGCGATCCGCTCGCTTTTCGCCGAACTCCGGCGTGAATTGATACCGCTTGTGCGGGCTATTTCCGCTCAGCCAATGACCGGCGACGATTGCTTGCATGGGTCTTTCAGCGAGCAGGAACAGCTGGAATTCAGCCTCGCGGTGGTCAAGCGATTCGGCTACGACCTTGAGCGTGGGCGGCTGGACAAGACCCATCATCCTTTCTGTACCAAATTCTCTTCAGGCGACGTCCGGATTACCACCCGTGTCGACGAAAATTACTTCGGGGATGCGCTGTTCTCGACCATGCATGAATCCGGTCACGCGCTGTATGAGCAGGGAGTCGCAGCGGCGTTTGAGGGGACGCCGCTTGGATCGGGAACCTCGGCGGGCGTCCACGAAAGCCAGTCGCGGCTTTGGGAGAATGTGGTTGGCCGCAGCCGTGTCTTCTGGGAACATTTTTTCCCGGCTTTGCGGGATGCGTTCCCGGACCAGTTCCGGCAAATAGGCTTCGAGACCTTCTACCGCGCGATCAACAAGGTGCAGCGATCCTTGATCCGCACGGATGCTGACGAGGTCACCTATAACCTTCATATTATGATGCGTTTCGACTTGGAGCTAGACTTGCTCGAAGGTCATTTGCGCGTGAAAGATCTCCCCGAGGCTTGGCGTGCCCGCATGCAGGCCGATCTCGGTCTTGCTCCAACCGATGATCGCGATGGCTGTCTGCAAGACGTGCATTGGTATGCCGGCAGTGTCGGGGGCGGCTTTCAGAGCTACACCATTGGCAATATTCTGAGCGCCCAGTTCTACGCTGTCGCGCTCGCATCAAATCCCGATATCCCGCGCGAGATCGCGAAAGGGGAGTTTGGAACGCTGCACGGCTGGCTGCAAAAGCAGCTCTATCAGCATGGGCGCAAGTTCTGCCCAACGGAACTCGTCATGCGCGCGACAGGCGGGCCCATGAGCACGGCGCCATATCTTGCTTATCTTCGCAGCAAGTATGGAGAGCTATATCGCTTGCCAACCGCGGATCAAGCTTCATAGCGCGCGGGTTACGACCGCTCGGCCGAGTGCCGTCTTGCAAGCGGCAATATGATGTGCGGATCGTTTGCCGGCGGTGTTCATCTCAAAAACCGGCTTAGACCTTGCGGCTTCGCCGGCTCTTCCGTGCCAGGGCCGGAAGAAGTCATGGAAGCCACGGCAATGGGGCGGCCGGGCTCAGTTTCCGCCTCGCGGGGCGACTCGGTATGGCCGCCCTCGCTTGTCATCTCCTGAGAGGGGGTGCTGCTGGCGGCCGGCGCGGGATCCCCTTGCTGTTCCGGCGCCGCAATGGCTATGCGCGGCTTCTCGATCAGGATCTGCGGCTCGGCTGCCGCGACTGAAACCGGCCTGAAAATCGCTTCTTCCGCCTCACCACCGGCGCTCACATGTGCGTGCGGTCTCTGCCAGATGAAGGCATCGAGCTTTCCTGTCCCTGGCACGGCCGGCAACCATTGATCCGATATGACACCAGTGGCGATCCAGGTCGCATCGCGCGGCGCGCGTGTCGCACGCGCCAGCCAATCGCGCGTAAAGCCGGAGTCGCCATGCTCCGCCTCTTCCAATTCTGCCATGATGAGGCACATGCGTGCCGTTGGCTGTTCGTCCCCCTGGATTAGAGGCAGCATGGTTTCACGTGCGGTTTTATAATCGCAGGCGGTAATCGCGGCGCTGGCGAGGGTCATGCGGCTTTCGGGATCGCGTGGCGCAAGCTTCGTAAGGGTGCGCGCTCTTGCCAGACGATCGGCATGGGACTCGCCCCGACGCAGATCGAGATAGACCTTCGCGAGGTCCGGATGCGGCGCCACCGGCCACGCCGCCTCGATCATTTTCGCTGCCTTGCGGGCGCCGCCTTGGCGGGACATGAGCCGCGCGGCGAGCGCGACCGCCGGCACAAGATCAGGGGCGCGTTTGACCGCTGAGAGAGCAAGCCGGAGCGCCTCTTGCGGATCGGTCAGCTCCTTGTCGAGCGCGATCGCTGTTGTGAGCACGGCGCGTTGCCGGTCTCTCGTCGTTCTGCCGATCAAGTTCCCGCTGGTATCGAGCGCCGCCAACGCGGCTTCCCAGTCCTTCGCCGCGACATGCTTTTCAAGAACTGCAGTGGCCGTCCAAGGCAAAGCGGCGATGCCATGCGCTGCGCTGGCAAATTGATGAGCCGTGTCGATATCCCCTCGCCGATGCGCCTGCGCATGCAGGCCGCGGAAGCCGAGCAGACGCATGTCGTGGCGCCGGGTCATCTCCTTGAATGCCGCCTCTACCGCCTGGAGATCGCCGGCGAGCTGGGCGGCCTCGGCCTTTAGCAGCAAAGCCAAAGGCTCGCCCGGGAGATGTTTTTGGACCTCGGCGGCGGCTTTACTGGCAAGCCGCACATCGCCCGTGCCTACGGCGATGATGCCGCGTGAAAGGGCCGCATAGCCCTTTTCACGGCGGCGCGCCCGGTTGGCAACGGACAAGGCCGGAGGAAGCCCAAAGGCAAAGCGCAGAAGGCTCCAAATGATCATCAGCGCGGCGACCAGGGCGAGCACAATCCCGGCCATGACCAAAACCGAAGTTTCGATCCGGTAGCCTTCCCAGGTCAGCATGATCTCGCCGGGCCGGTCGACGAGCCAAGCCACACCAAACGCCAGGGCAATCAGAGCAAGAAGGTACAGCGGAACCCGGAACATGTTTTTCTCGGTAAGGGCTTCGATTCAAGTCTCAGCGGGCGGGAATTAGGATTTTGGCTTGCCCAGGACCGCCACGGCGTCGGCCTCGATCGATCTCGCGGCGTTGAATGCATCAAGCCGCGCCTTCACGGCTTCCCCCCAGCTTTCCGATTTCGTCACGGCCGCGCTGGGCAATTCCTTCCATACCTTATAGGCGGCTTCGAGATCGTGGTCCGCAAGGGCGTTTTCGATCCGCGCGGCAAGACTCTCGATATCCATGTCCCCGGTCTCGCCAACCCGGCGAATATGCACCAGGCCTTTGGCATGGCGGGTCACTCGGCCGAGGAAATTTTCATCCGCGCTGGCCTGGTTGGCGGGGTCGCTCGCAATAATCTCCGGGGTAAGAGCCTTAAATTGCGCGGTCAGCTGCCGTTCGCTCGCGAGCGAAGTGGAGACTGCGCGCAGCGGTGCAAGTGCGTCCGCGGGAACGCCGAGGTTATCAAGCGCCGCGAGTTCGTCCGAAAACTGCCCGCCGCTCTCCAGCTTGATCAACAGGCTTTGAGCGACGATCGCGATCGCTTGCGCGCTGGCGTCTTGCTTGGCCACCGGTTTCTCGCGATCCTGCTGGTGCGCGCGAAGCTCAGCTTTGGGTGCGGCAAGGGCGGCTTCGAGCGAGGTGAGTTTCTGCTCGATGGCCCCGATACGTGCGCTAAGGGGTCCGAGATCGGGACCCTCGGCAGGATTGGACCCGGCCACGGGCTCTTGCGCCGCCGGTACTGACTCCAAAGCCTTTTGCACACCGGCTTGTGCGGAATCAGCAATCTCGGCGGCCTTATTCGCGGCGCTTTCCGCAGTGGCCACGCGGGTTTCCAGAGCGGCGAGAGCCATGCGGGAGGCGGCGGAAGCGTCATCGCTCTTGCCCTTGAGCGCATCGATGCGCGCGTCCAATTCGGCGATCCGGTCGTCGGAGACGCCTCCGATCCGGGGGCCCTCGAAATGACGCAGCGCGAACGTTCCGCCAAAGCCCAAAATACCGCCAATGATGGCAGTGGCGGCAAGTGCGGGAAACCGGGAGCGCGGCTTGGTTTGTAGCGCGGCCAGTTCGGAGGCATTCGTAGAAGCCTCTTCCGGCGAAAATCCCGCCACCCCGGGCGCACGGTCGGTTTCCAACGCCTCGGCATCCACAGGGATTTGCGCCTCGCTCTCGGCTTGTGTTCCAGGTGAGCCGGTCGCAGCCGGTTCGGCTGTTGGTTGGTTTTCCGCGCCGCTTACCGGTGTTTCATTCGGCGTATCAGGAAGCGAGGCCGGCGTAAAACCAGGCCCGGCGGTCGTCTTGGAATGTTCTGCCTCGTCATCGGCCATCGCACGCCCTCGATTTGGCGCCCTTGTAAAGGAACGCAGTGCCTTGCGCAACGGGTTCAGGCCTCTGGCCTTGACATTACAAACAAATGTTACGTCATCCGCCGGACGCGTGTGCAATCGCTTGCTTTGTCCCTTGTGAAAGCGGCCTAGGCCGAGTGGCAAAGAGCCTTTTGCAGATCATGAGCAGATCTCGCGAAGCCCAACCTTTGTCGCTGAGGCCGTCTCTTTGACGCGACCTTTTGCAAGGAGCGGTTACGGGCGCCTGCGGCATTTGGCAATTCAATCAGCGAACATAAAAGACACACCCCCAAGAAAATACGAACTCAAGAAGCAAATTTAATTTGCCTTGATATGCAATAACTTTACTTATCGGGTTAACGCGCTTTACTACCGTGTCAACGCTATATGACCTTTGGGGGTAGCTGCCATGACTTGTAAAAATATAAGCGGGATCAAGATCCCATGTTTTGTGAAGCCTCATGTAATAATTGTAGATTTCACTAGATTTCCATGCGCCGCCCTCGCGGCTGATCTGCCTGTGCCGCAACCGGCATCGGATCGGGATTGAGCTCAAATCAAGGAGGGGGCCAATGCGCCATCAATTTCTCTTAGCGTCGGTGAGTGCCATCGCTCTGACCGGATCCGCCTTTGCGGCAGACCTCGCGCCGCCACCGCCGCCGCCAGTTCCGATCTTCACTTGGACTGGCGCCTATATCGGAGGCCAAATCGGTTACGCCTGGGCCTCCGGTGCCAATAGGTTCAACGGGGTTGACCCCTATTCCGGTGTCGCTTTTGTGAGCTCCGTTGGACAAACACCGAGCGGGGCGATCGGCGGCGCCAATCTCGGCTACAATTATCAGATCAATCAATGGGTGATCGGTGTTGAAGGTTCGGTCGATGGGACCAGTCTGTCCAACACCGGCGGGTTGGCCTTCCCAGACGGTACAATCCTGGCGGTGCACTCGAGTACCGACGTTCAGGGGTCGATTCGTGGCCGAGTTGGCATCGCCTGGGACCGCGCCCTGATCTTCGCCACGGGCGGTGTTGCCTTTGGCGGATTCAACACTCGATACAATTACGACGGCTTTGGCGCCGCAGTCGGGGCGGCTCACCTGGCGCCCTTCTTTGCCTCGAGCAATTTGTCGGATACCCATGTGGGGTGGACGGTTGGCGGCGGGGTCCAATATGCCATCACCAACGACTGGTCCGTGCGCGCCGACTACCGCTACACCGATTGGGGAAGTATCAACGAGGTGCTCTTTGGCGGCACAAAGTTTCCCACTCACTTTTCAAATTTCTTTGGTTACGATGGCAACCGCCGCGTCCAACAAAATCAGGTCCAGGTCGGCTTCGATTACAAATTCGACTTGTGGAACGTCCGCCCGGTCGCGGCGGATCCGGCTGTGCCGCAACCCGCACAGGATGTTACAGTGACCGACCCCATCAGTGATTATTTCCTGCACTGGATGGACCGCGCCAATGAGG
>PLUZ01000468.1:0-165 GCA_003162995.1 Methylocapsa sp.
ACTTTTGTTCATCACCAATCGACCTCGATCACGGCAGCGATTTATTCAGCACATGTCATCGCCTGGCCGATCTACGTTTTCCGCGGGGGAAAGTGGGGTGTCCCTCTGCTTTGAGACCGGGCGGGCCAAGCGGGTTTTTCAAGTCCCCCCAATCCACGGAACCGG
>PLUZ01000468.1:313-4707 GCA_003162995.1 Methylocapsa sp.
AAGTGGATTGCCTCGGTGTTCATCGATGGTTCCCTAAGACCGGGTCAAACTTGAATTATAACAAGTATTGGCTGAAATGGCCGCAGATTTTCCGTGACCGGGGACAACGAGCTGGTCCTGTGCCGCACCTGGCGCATAGACGCCGTCCAGGCGCATCACGACCACCGGGATTTGGTTTTAGGTTTCTCCCGGCGGCGACAAGCGGGCCAGACCGGCAGCCAAAATTTCAGCGTCTCCTTGAAGGTGCAAGGTCTTCAAACGGCCGCTCGCGCCGGCCTCGATCCGCACCGCGCTGGCGGATATGTACAGCGCCTTCGCGAGCAATCGGACAAGCGCCGCATTGGCCTCGCCATCTTGGGGAACCGCGCGCACCCGCGCCTTCAAAACCGTGCGGCCGTCGGAAAGCGTCTCAAAGCCGGTGATTTCATCGCGGGAGCTTTTGGGAGTCAGGCGGACGGACAACACCAGACCGTCGGCGCGAAAACTCCACGGCTCCTTGCTCAAGATTTAGAAGACGTTTGGATAAATATATTCCTCGATGACGCGTTGAATGAAGAAAATCAGCAACAGCAAAATCACCGGCGAAATATCGATGCCGCCAAAATTCGGTATGACTCCCCGGATCGGCTTAAGCAGCGGTTCCGTCAAGGCGGTGACAAGGTTCCAAATCGACCGCACGAAGTCGTTATAGCGGTTGACGACATTGAAGGCGACGAGCCAGGACAGGATCGCGGAAGCGATAATCACATAAACATAAAGCTGTAGAACGATGAGGACCACGTCGAGAACGGCGCGCATTGGAACTCCGAAACGGTTGCCAAGAGTAAGCCCGTTTACGCGGGCTGAGCCGGGCTGGCAAGTCCGGGCAGGCTTTTCGAGAGGTGCGCGCAACAAACTTGCATGCGCTTTTCACCTCGCGTAAACAGCGGGAAGGGGGCTGTAGCTCAGATGGGAGAGCGCTGCAATCGCACTGCAGAGGTCAGGGGTTCGATTCCCCTCAGCTCCACCACGCATTGTATAGATTCAGTAGAGTTTGGCTGAATTACGAATAGATGCGGGTGTGACGAGGGTTACAGGTGCAGCCGTGAATGTATTCCGCTCTCTTCCAGATAAATATGACTCCTGCGTAGCAGCCTAACCCTTTGGTCTCCAACCATAAAGTTTATGTTCCGTGCTGCGATGCTTTTGGTAACGCAGAGTTCCCTCTCACGCGATCAATCCTAAGGAGAATAAGAATGCGCGCATTCCCCCGTGCCAGTGCCCTGGCGGCACTTGCCCTCGTGACCGCATTGGCCGGCGCCGCCGCAGCCGGTACACCCGCTCCGGCGACAGCCGAGACCGCCGGGAAAACCATAACCACACCCTCGGGCTTACAGATCACGGATAGCAAGATCGGCACCGGCGCCACGCCGCAGCCCGGTCAAACCGCCGTCGTGCACTATACGGGTTGGCTCTACGAAAACGGCGCCAAGGGTAAGAAGTTCGACAGTTCGCTCGACCGCGGGCAGCCGTTCGAGTTTCCCATCGGGCAGCATAGGGTCATCAGCGGTTGGGACGAGGGAGTCGCCACGATGAAGGTCGGCGGCAAGCGCACCCTCATCATCCCGCCCCAGCTCGGCTATGGCGCCCGCGGCGCCGGTGGCGTCATTCCCCCAAACGCCACCTTGATCTTCGACGTCGAATTGCTTGACGTGAAGGGCTAGATGTCTTCCCCTGGCCAGTCGCCGGAGGGTGTGCTGGCTTAGGGCACACGTCCTTTCTTTGCGAGAACGCTGTGCCAGCGGCCGTAGGAAAAGTAGATCACAAGGCCGATCGCCATCCAAATGACGAAGCGTTCCCAGGCAACGGCGGGGAGCTTTGACAAAAGCCACAGGGAGAACCCCATCCCGGCAAGCGGGATCCAGGGGACGAGGGGGGTCCGGAAGGTGCGCGGGACATCGGGACGGGTCCGCCGCAGCACGATCACCGCGAGGCAGATGATCGTAAAGGCCGAGAGCGTTCCGATGTTCACCAATTCGGCAACCTCCTTGATCGGGAAGAAACCCGCGACGAGGGCCGTAAGTCCGCCCGCAATCAGGGTTGGGCGGTGGGGCGTTCGGAATCGCGGATGCACCTGCGCAAACCACGCGGGCAGCAGCCCGTCACGGCTCATGGCGAACCAGATGCGGGCGCAGCCCAGCAGAAAGGCGAGCATGACGCTGGTGATGCCCGCCACAGCCGCGGCGGACACAAGCAGCGTCACCCAGGGCAGGCCAATCGCCGTGAATGCGGCGGCAACCGGAGCGGCGCTGTTCAGCGTGTCATAGCGGACGATGCCCGTCAGCACGAAAGACATCGCGATGTAGAGCACGAGAGAGACGGCGAGCGAGAGCAAAACCGCGCGGGGAAGCTGGTGCTGCGGGTCGCGCGCCTCTTCGGCGGCGGTGGTCAGGGTATCGTAGCCGAAGACCGCGAAGAAAACGACGGCAGCCCCCTCGGCGACGCCGCCGAAGCCGAAGGGCATAAAGGGATGCCAATTGGCTGTCTGCACATGCGGCAGACCGACGGCGATGACAAGGACGACCGCTGCGATCTTGATGATCACCATAGCCGTATTGAAGCGCGCATCCCATTCGATGCGCAGCGTCAGGAGGCCCGCGACCGCAAGGCTCCCCAGCATCGCGGGGAGATCAAGGACATGGCCTGGCCCTGTTCCCGCCGCGCCCATCGCAAAGCTCGGGAGCGTCATGCCAAGCTGGCCGAGCAGCGCTTGCAAATAGCCCGACCAGCCGATGGAAACCACGGCGACCACCAGCGCATATTCGAGCAGCAGATCCCAGCCGATAATCCACGCGACGAGTTCGCCAAGCACAGCGTATCCATAGGTGTAGGCGCTGCCGGCGACGGGGATCATCCCGGCAAACTCGGCGTAGGAAAGTGCGGCAGCCGCGCTGGCAATGCCTGCAATCACGAAGGACAACGACACGGCCGGCCCCGCTTGTGTCGCCGCCACGACCCCTGTGAGCACAAAGATGCCCGCCCCGATGAGTCCGCCAAGGCCGATCGCGGTGAGCTGCCACAGCCCGAGCACGCGGCGAAACTGCCCCGCCCGGCCGATCTCGGATTGGAGTTGCTCGATGGACTTCGTGCGAAAGAGCGCCTGCAGAGACATGGATTCCCCCGGTCGAAGGCGTTGGCGCGGCACTGGAAAGATTCGGGAACTGGCGAGGCGATGACAGTCTGATCTTATCCAAAAAGTCTGCAACTTTTTGGGATCATGCTCTAAGAAGGCTGCGAGTCGAGAGGCGAATGCTCGCCCGGTATGGCGGGATGGTGATCGGGCGGCGCAGGTCGGTAAATAAGCCACGCGCTCAGCGCGATTAAGGCCGCGCAGCCGAGCAGCACAAAGGTGTTGCGGACATTTTGCACGACATTCACGAGATCAACATCGGAGACAGGCGCCCGCGTGCGCATAAAGTATGTGAGCAAGCCCGCGATTCCGAGCACCGCAGGCACTGTCTTCAAGAAGATTACCAAATCCATGAAGCATAATTCCGAAATAGCGAAGTCATGAACCAAGCTTTATCACGACTGCCCGGGAGATGCTCATACTTTTCGTTTTGTGGCGCGTCCAGATCACGCAGGATATGCGCTTTACGTTACACGATCTTTTGCATGCAGGTGGCCAGCCCATCCAAAAGTGATCCTTTCTGAGGCATGGCTTTTAGACGCGAGCGATGCATCGCGATCAATCTCCTGGCATCGTTTTTCACTGGAATTAAAGTCGTCAAGGCGCTGGCGTTCTGATGCCGGATCGCGGCGGCCGCCTGGCTGGCACGACGATGCCAAATCCCTCAATGAAAAGCGCACACTAATCTATCAGAAAGCGGTTTTCCTGCCGTGTTCTTACGCAAACTGTGGCAAAAACGCATCGGATGGCGAGAGAGTGGGCCGGATAACCACCGGAGATATTGCATTTATATTTTTGCGGCGCACTCTGGGTACAGATAACAATCCGGTAGAGACTAAAAGGTTCCACGTCCGAATAAAAAAGCCCCTCATTAGATGATTGGGACTTGTCACCAGATCAAGTGGATTCTGGACGAAGACGTGTGCTCTTTTTTACCGGCAAGGCCGCTGCGCTACTTACTAGAGCAGAGGCATGGGCATCCCTATGCGGTGGCGCATTAAGTTTAGTCGAGAAAGGGAAAACACTATGTTCAAAGCACATCCGGCAGTCTCGCGAATGGCCCTGGCGGCGGCCCTTCTCTGCTCTTCAGGGGCCGCCTTCGCCGCGGATGTGAACCCGGCACCGGCACCGGCGCCCGACGAGTCGAACTTCTTTACGCGCCTTTATCACGCTTACGTCGACGAATGGGGCATGGCGACAGCACCGGTCGATCCCAACGCGCCTC
>PLUZ01000223.1 GCA_003162995.1 Methylocapsa sp.
ACGCCGACGGTTTTTCCGCGCAAGCTTTCCGGCGTTGCGGGCTCCGCAGAGATGCCGGATAGGGCCACGAAACGTGCCGGAGTGGTATAGTACGGCCCGGAAAAATCGAGCGTAGCGCGCGTTTGCGGATCGATGCGGATTGCTGCCATGAGCGCGTCGCCTTGATCGTTATTGAGCGCGTCGATCAATGTATCGTAGCGGCGCGCCTGGATCGTGCAGGTAATTTTCAGTTCCTCACAAATGGCGCGCGCGAGATCGACGTCGAAGCCAGAGAGCGTTCCGTCCGGCAGCGCGAAATGGAACGGCGGATAATCGTCCTCGGTCAGGAAGCGCAGGCTGCGCAGACCGCTGAAATCGGGCTTGGCGACGCGATGGTGCGGGTCCCAAAAGCCCGGCACGAACACGCCGCCTCCGGCGAGCAGAGGTTGCGGAGCCAAGAAGAGAAAGGCAAATAGGGCAGCTAAGGCAAGTTTAGCTTTAAGAGGTGCCCCTTTGCTACCTAAGAGGAAGCTTTGCTTGCGCGGGAATGGAATGCGGCGGCAGTCTGTTCCCCCGTGGTTCCAATTAGCTGGTAAGAAAACCATATGTTATCCTTTGCACGGTGGAGCTATGCGTCGCGGAACCTTGGCACGATAGCACCCTTGCGATTCTGCCGGAGAGACGTTTGGACCGGAACGCATGCGTATCAGAGCGGCGTGATTATACCTCTTGGTTGGCTCATGGTCCGGCGGCTAGCATCGTAAGGTCTACCAAAGTTGACGATGAACAGCGGCAACGGCCCCGCATAGGACAAAACGCGCGGATGAACGAGCTTTTTTCAACCCGAAGCGAAGGGGAAGAGGATCACGGCCCTCTGATGCGGGACCTTGCCTGCCTGCCGGTATTTTTTGCTCTTGCCGGCAAAAAGGTGGTTCTCGCCGGCGGTTCCAACGCCATTCTTTGGAAGGCCGAACTCTGCCAAGCGGCAGGGGCAGAGGTCGAAGTTTATAGCGAGGACACATGCCCGGGGCTCGTGGCCTTCGCCAGCCGTCACCCCCAGGTGTCTCTCGTTTCGCGCCGGATCGAGCCTGAGAATTTTCATGGTGCCACTCTTGCCATCGCCGAAGTGGAAAACGCCGCTGAAGCGACTAGGCTACAGGCCGCCGCGCGCACCGCGGGCGTCGCGGTCAATATCATCGATAAGCCCGGATTCTCGGATTTTCAATTCGGCGCGATCGTCGATCGTTCGCCGCTCGTCATTGGCATTTCAACCAGCGGAGGCGCGCCCAAACTGGCTCAGGCGCTGCGGGGCCGGCTCGAAGCACTGCTTCCGCGCGAGATCAAGCTTTGGGCACAAACGGCCAAGGTTTGGCGCGAACGTATGAAAGCCCTTGACACACCCTTGAAGACGCGCCTCCGCTTTTGGGAGCTATTCAGTGGGCGGGCGCTGGCGGCGAGATGCGCCCCTCGAGATGGCGATCTTGCCACGCTGCTCGCCGAGGCGGGAGCGGGTACGGCTGTTGGTGTCACTGGATCGGTTGCCCTTGTCGGCGCGGGCCCCGGCGACCCCGAGCTTTTGACGCTCAAGGCCTTGCGTGCGCTCCAATCCGCCGATGTTATTTTGTATGACGACCTCGTGGCCCCAGCCATTGTCGAGATGGCACGGCGCGAAGCGGAAAAAATACCTGTCGGCAAGCGCGGCTACAAGCCTTCCTGCCGGCAGGACCATATCGTTTCGCAGCTGGTGGCGCTGGCATCGCAAGGCAAGCGCGTGGTTCGCCTCAAAGGCGGCGATCCGATGATTTTTGGGCGCGCCAATGAGGAAATCGCGGCCTTGCGGGCGGCGGGCATTCCGGTTGAAGTTGTTCCAGGCATCACCGCCGCGCTCGGCGCCGCCGCCATGTTGCAAGTATCCCTGACCGAGCGCGAGAAAGCCAGAAGGCTGCAATTCATTACCGCCCATGCGCATGACGGAAAGCTTCCAGGCGACATGGATTGGCGAGCACTCTGTGATCCCCGGGCGTCGACTGTCGTTTACATGGGCGTAAAAACGCTCGAACCTTTGGCTGGGCTTTTGCTCGCCAATGGCATGGATCCTTCGACACCGGCGCTCTTGGTCGAGCGCGCGACCTGCCCGGACGAACGCCGCATTTTTGGCACAATTGGAAATCTCGCCGCCAAGGTTGCCGAGGCGGAACCGGCCGGCCCATGCGTTATATTCATTGGCGAGAGCTTTGCTCCTGCCTTTTCTTTGCCGCGAACGCAAGTCAAACTCGAAGCCGAGTCAGGAGCGTTGGCTCGCTAGAGCATGATCCCAAAAAGCTACAGTCTTTATGGGAAAGATCATGCGGCAAAACAAAGTGATAGAGACTGGGCGCGATTCAACCTGAAGCAATCATGGGCTAGCAGCGGCATGTTTGTTGCGCCATGGAGATCCGCTTAGAACGGAGATTTGCTTAAAATCATCGTGCCCTTAGGTCCGCCGGAGAGAATCGGATGCGCCGTCTCATATACGGAATGATCATCGGCAGCGTGGTGGCCGCCGCCACCGCGGCGGCAGCAATCTATTATTATGAACGCCCAAGTGTCTTGCGTGTTGCGGTTCCGCGCGACAGCTACGACCAGGCGATCATGGCGGCTGCAGCGCTCGACTTCGCCAAGGACCAAGCTGACATCCGCCTCAAACTGATCCCGGTCGAGAGCTTGGCGGAATCGTCGCGCCTGCTTGAGGAAGGCCATGCCGATCTCGCGATCGTGCGCACCGATATCGCTATGCCGCCAAGCGGCCAGACCGTTTTGATCATGCGCCGGAACGCAGCCGTGGTGTTTGCGCCGGCTCAAAGCGGGCTGCATGCGATCGACGATCTGCGCGGGCATAGGGTCGGTGTTCTGCAAGCCTTGCCAGCCGGAAAAACGGACAATCAACTTCTGCTGGATACGGCGCTTGCCCAATATGAAGTTCCCCCGGCGTCAGTGAAACGTGTCTCGCTTAGCGTCTCTGAACTCGCGCGGGCGATCGAACGCAAGGAAATCGACGCGGTTTTTGCTGTCGGCGTGCCTGGATCGGATGGTTTGACCGAGGCGGTCAACGCGGTTGCCGTGGCAGGTCACGGACAACCGGTCTTCCTTCCCATCGCGGAAGCCAAGGCGATCGCGCAACGCTCGCCCGCTTTCGAAGGGATCGAAGTGATGCGTGGTGCATTCGGCGGCGCCCAGCCAAAACCGGCGGTGGATTTTGATACGCTTGGGGTAAGCACAAGACTTGTCGCGCGCAACAAACTTAGCAACGAAATGGCCGGTGACGTAACACGGCTCATGCTGGCGGCGCGGCCCGCCATCGCGGCGCGGATTCCGATCGCCAACCGCATCGAAGCGCCAGCCGCGGATAAGGGCGCCGCTCTCCCGGTGCACCCTGGGTCCCTCGATTTTCTCGACGATGAAGAGCAAAGCTTTTTCGAAAAATACAGCGATGCTTTCTATATTGGCGCGATGTGTCTGAGCGTGCTCGGCACTGGGCTCGCGGCAGCCGCGGCAAGGCTTACGCGCGTCAACACCGCGGACGCCGATAAAATCCTGCGCCGTTTAATCGAAATCACCAAGGCGGTCCGCAGCGCCGAGCACGTAGGTCAGCTCGATGAGTATGAGGAGGAAGCCGATGAGCTCCTGGCGCTGGGTTTGGCACCTGACGCGGTCCATGTCTTGAGCGTCAACCGGATGGGCGCCTTGAGTTTGGCTCTAAACCAGATGCGCCATGCCATTGCTGACCGGCGGCAAAGCCTTGCTAATCCGGTGCGCGCCCATTTTGCTCCGAGGCTCGTCCGCGATTAGGCCGGCTTTGCCGCGCCCGCGCCGTCAGGAATCCGGATGCCGGGATTGCTTTGGTGCATCCGGTTGTTTTGGCGTTGCCGACGCTATTTTCTCGAAGACAGTCACAGCTTGGGTATCAAATTCGATAAGGTCAAACCGGCTGGTGGACACGGGCGACAAATCCCCCGGAGGGGGCACCAATGACGCCGAATAGGTTTTGCCGTTTTTCAGCATGACCCATAGGTTGCCGTAATAATCCACTTTGTAGGTGCCCGGTTCCGAAGTCCAAGCTTGCGCAGCACTTTGTTGCGAAGGACCCGTCGAGCTCACAAGCGTCTTATCCTCGCGAAAAACGAGGCGCCAGGGCTTGCCTTTGGCTTGCCACTCTCCACTCACCGGGAATGTCGAAAGTTTGACCGCGCCGCTGAGACTCCACAGCCCGATGCCGACAAGACCGATGACGCCGACGGTGCCAAGGATGACGATCAGCAGGCCGACAGGTATCCCCTCGCGCTTCTTCTTTGGCGAACTCATCGCAACCTCCCTATCCCGCGAGCGAAAGCGCAGCGGATTATTTTTATAGCCATATAGTATAGATAAGCGGCGAGANNTAAAGCTTTGGCCGCCGGACTCTTTGGCTCGTTTTCCCGGTCCGCACAAGAGGACCAATCGCGTCATCGGAGATATCCTATTGGCAAGGAATCTTCATGCGCCTCTGTCGTGAGACGGTCATACAGCCGGGCGCGATTGCCGGTCATATGGACTGCATGATCGAAAGGAAAACGCTCAAATCCAAGGATTCGGCAGTCAAACTCAAAAACCAGGCCGGGTTTTCGGCTAGGGATATGTTTGGAGTTCACCGCCGCGCCCGCTCCGTCCAGCGCCGCATCCGCGCGAAATACAGCGGATAAGGCAAAAGACACACCGCCTTGAACAGATACGCAAGACGGCGCGGAAAGGTAATTTCAAAGCCGCCCTTTTCGAATCCGTCGCAAATAATCTTGGCGGCGCGGTCCGCATCCATGACGAAAGGCATTTTAAAGTCATTTTGCGCCGTCATCGCGGTGTGGACAAAACCCGGATTGACGATCTGGATGGTGAGGCCCGCCCGCTCATAGGTGAGCTTTAAGGTTTCGGCCATATAGATCAAGGCTGCTTTTGTCGAACCATAGCCTGCCGATCCTTCGATGCCGCCATAGCCCGCCAGGGAGGATGTGAGTGCGATCTGACCCTTCCCGCGCCGCTCCATGGCCACGAGCACGGGATCAAGACAATTGACTGTCCCACCGACATTGATCTCGAACGTGCGCCAGACGACATCGGCCGAAAATCTATCGCGTTCGGTGATGAAATAAACCCCCGCGTTGAGGAAGGCGAGAACGATCTGGCCGTGCAAATCTTCGATCTCGCCGGCCAGCCTCGCCATGCCCGCGCGATCGGTGATATCGCCGGGGAAGCTATAAATATTTTGTGATTCCGCTGCCAAACTTTCGAGCTCGGCGGCCCGGCGCGCCGTGGCCGCGACCTTGTAGCCGCGCCGGCTAAGTTCGAGCGCCACCGTGCGGCCAATGCCGGAACTCGCACCCGTCACCCAGGCAATGCCGTCTTTTGGATGTGCGCGATACATGAATTTTCCTTCTGGCGAATACCGTCAAATCAGCGCCTCGGAAAGCCGCGCGAGCCGTGCGCCTTTGCGCTCAAGCATATCCTTGAAGGCCGGGGATAGAAGAAAGCTGAGTTCGCGTTCGCGGCTAAGAGTGACCGGGTCGGCCGCCACGAGCTCTTCGTCGCAATAACCGGGATGACACATGATAAGATGACGGCGTCCTGGCGCGCGGAGATAACTGGCAAAATCGGCGCCGTAATCACGTCCCAGATCGAATGCCGAAAAGCCAGCGAACCCTTCGTTGGTGAGGAAGCCGCGCGCAACCGCCTCCGTTGCAAAACCGCGCGCGAGCCAAGCAATGCCAAGCGCTTTTGCCACTTCGATGCCGCGCCGCAAGATTCGCGAAGGGCGATCGGAGCTCGTCCGCACCCAGACCTTGCCGGAAAGCCCCCTTTGTTCGAGGCACGCGAAAAGGATGTCACGGATCTGCGGCAGAATCTGGACATGCTGATGCCCATCGACGAAAGCGGGACCGGCGCCGAAATGCTCGCAAAAACTATCGAGCTGGCGTGAAATTTCGAGGGCGATCTCAATTTGCGGAAGCTCCCGTTTCCGCGTGGCCATGACCACCTGACGAATTTCCGGCAACCGTCCGGTCGCCGCGAAGACTGGCATAAACCCAAGAGGTCTTCCCAGCGTAAGATTGAGGTGAAGCCCGATGTCGGCCATAGTCTTGAAGGGGCGAATCTCGCGTGCGCCCTCCGGCCATGACGGGCAGCTTGTCATCACGCTTGCCGCGCTCAAGCGGCCCGCGTCAAGAGCTTCCAGAATACCGCGGTTGACGCCAGGCGACAGCGCGAAATCATCGGCGCAGAGGCAAAAGGAAAAACGCGTTTCGGCCATGCCCATGATGATCAGCCGCGATCAAGACCAGGAGATGTCCGGAATTTCGGTGTGAAACTGTCTAGCTTCTGATGCATTCTTTGGGCGATCCGGCGAAAGCCCGCGAGCAATAGCGCGGCACGGTTTTTCCCGCTCTTATAATTCGCGCTTCCTCGCGCTGACGACAGAGAACCGGTTTTCAGGATGGCGCGGATGAGTCTCTGAGGCATATTTGAGAGGCTATCGAATTTATTTTGAGGGGGGCGCCTTGGATACAAATTTCCAGATTACAAACGCCGCCACGCCAATAACAAACGTGCTCACAATTTGAAAGACATTGGGGTTTTCGCCTATGTAGTGTCTGATGCTTGTGAACACGGCGGTTCCTTCTAAGGCCGAACGCGACGATGGTCGCGATAAGTGCTTGTTCTGACACTCAAGTCTGATTAGTGTTCAAAGCCATTAAACATCTCATGGAGATGTTCTCGGCGTGTTGACCGATAAGGATTCGAAGGTAAACAAGTTGTCAAGTTTATCCGGGCAGAATGGCATGGCTGCGGGTTCAACTTATGAGGCCTCCTCGCATGACAAAATCCGACGCCGGGCCTGTGGATACGAGGCAGCTGGAGATTTCCGTGATCGTGCCGGTCTGCAATGAGTCCCGGAATATGCAGGCTTTGCTAAAACGGCTGGTACCGGTCCTGGAGCTTTGCGCGGCCTCTTTCGAAATCCTTTTTGTTGACGACGGTTCAACCGACGATACGCTCGGCCTTCTGCGCGCCGCCCATGCCGCCGATCCTCGCATTCTGGCGCTATCGTTGAGCCGGAATTTCGGCAAGGAGATCGCCATAACGGCGGGCATCGATCATGTCAGGGGGGCCGCGACCATCATCATGGATGCCGATTTGCAGCATCCGCCGGAACTGATCGAGACTTTTGTCGCGCGATGGAGGGAAGGCTATAAAAATGTCTTTGCCCAGCGTATCGATCCAAACACCTATAGTCCTTTGCGGCGGCTATTGACCCAGCGATTCTACAAGCTCTTTGGCTCGGTTGGAGAGACGCGCCTGCCGGAGGGCGCCGGGGATTTTCGGCTCCTCGACTCGCAGGCCGTCGCGGCGCTGCGCACGATGCGTGAGCACGCGCGCTTTTCCAAGGGCCTTTATGCCTGGATCGGATTTAAATCGATCGGCGTGCCGTTCGATGTCGAGGCGCGCCTCCATGGCGTGTCCAAATTCAGCTATCGTAAATTGACGCATCTCGCGCTCGATGGACTCATGTCCTTTTCGACATTGCCTCTCAAGGTATGGAGCTATATCGGCTTGGCCACATCCCTGCTGGGGCTGACATTGGCGAGTTTTTATTTGATCCGCACCCTCATTTTCGGCGTCGATGTGCCAGGCTTTGCCTCGTTGATCGTCTCGATTACGTTTTTTGCCGGAATTCAGTTGCTGTCGCTTGGCATCATCGGCGAATATATCGGCCGCATCTTCGCCGAAGTTAAACGTCGGCCGCTCTACCTGATCGAGGAGCGTGTCGGCGTCGATCCGCTCGCGGCGGATGACCCTATGACCCGGCCGCGTTCCGGTTGAATCGAAAAAACTCATGTACAAAAGCCTGGTTTCCGTCGGCGGCTTGACCCTGCTCTCGCGCGGTGCCGGTTTTTTGCGCGATATATTGCTTGGCGCCATTCTTGGTGCCGGCTTGCTCAATGATGCTTTCGTCATTGCCCAGCGCCTGCCCAATCATTTTCGTACCATTTTTGGCGAGGGAGCTTTCAATTCAGCCTATGTGCCAAGCTATGCGCGGGTCCTTCAAACTGAAGGTCTTGCCAGCGCCCGGCTCTTCGCGGGGCAGATTTTTATAGGGCTGCTCGCATCCCAGATCATATTGCTTGCGCTCGCCTGGGCTTTCACGCCCTATGTCATCGATCTATTGGCGCCTGGTTTTCGCGCCGATCCGGAAAAATTCGCGCTCACCGTCACGCTGACGCGGATCACATTTCCCTACCTTTTGTTCATCACCCTCGTCACGCTGCAGTCCGGCACCTTGAACGCGCATGGCCATTTTATCGCTGCGGCCTTCACGCCGGTCGTGATGAATTTGTCGATGATTGTTTTTCTTTGTCTTGCTTTTCTGTTCGCCAACCCCGGCTTGGCGGCGAGCTGGGGACTGACAATCTCCGGCGTGCTGCAGCTCGTGCTGACCTCGGCGGCCGCTTATCACGCTGGAATTTTCGAGCATTTCGCGCGCCCCGCGATGTCGAAACACATCAAACATTTTCTGGTGACGCTGGGTCCGGCGGTGATCGGCTCGGCTGGCACTCAGATCGCGCTTTTCGCCGACACCATCATCGGCTCGTTGCTGCCAACCGGCGGCGTATCCTCGATCTATTATGCCGACCGCATCTATCAATTGCCGCTCGGCGTCATCGGCATAGCGGCGGGAACCGTGCTGCTGCCGGAGATGAGCAGGCTTTTCGCGGCCGATAATCCAGGCGGCGCCTTGCATGCGCAAAATCGAACGATGGCGCTCTCGCTTGCTCTTACGGCGCCTTTCTTCATCGCCTTCATTATGATTCCCGATGACATCATGCGCGGGGTTTTCGAGCGCGGTGCCTTCACGGCGGAGGCCGCCAGCGCTTCCGCCGCGGTGCTCACGGCCTATGGCTTCGGGCTTGTAGCGATTGTTCTCGTGCGTTCGGCCGTGGCCAGTTTTCAAGCGAAAGGCGATACGAAAACGCCGATGTTCGTCGCGCTCATCGCGGTCGCGATCAATGTCGCCTTGAAAATCCTCCTGTTCAAGCCTTTTGGAGCGGCCGGTCTTGCTGCCGCGACGGCGGCCGGAGCATGGGTCAACCTTGCTGTCTTGTGTTTCTTAGCGATCACGCGCGGCGCCATGAAGATCGATCTGTTTTTTTGGAAGACAACCACGGTGGTGACCATGGCTTCCTTCCTTCTCGCGGTTTTCGCGCTCTTTGCCGCCGCACCCGCCCAGCGCTTGACGGCAAGCCTTGGCCGTTTCGCCAATGTGTTTGAACTTACGGTCCTTGGCGTTGCCGGCGCGCTCATCTACACGCTGGTTCTCTTCGCCGGATTATGGATTGCCGGCGTCAGGCTGAAGCGGCCGCGGCTCTAATTCCGCCGCGGTTTCCAAGTCACAGCGCGAGAGCATTCAGCACCCGCGCCCAGCTCCGGGTGCCTTTGTGAAACGAGGAAAGCTCATATTTTTCGTTTGGCGAATGCATGCGATCGTCTTCGAGGCCGAAACCGATCATCAATGTGTCCATCCCGAGATCCTGTTTGAAAGCGCCAACCACCGGGATTGAGCCGCCGCATCCTGCGAGCACTGGCTCCTTGCCCCATTCGGCCTCCAAGGCCCGCCGCGCCAGCGACAACGCCTGCGAACTGAAGGGGAGTTGCAGCGCGCCCGACGCGCCATGCGAAATAAATTCGGCGCGGCAATCGGCGGGCAGACTCTCCTTGACGAAGGCCCGGAAGGCTCCGGCGATTTTGTCAGGGTCTTGCGATCCGACGAGCCGGAACGAGAATTTGGCGCTCGCTTGCGCCGGCAGCACGGTCTTCGATCCTTTGCCCGTATAGCCTCCGAGGATTCCGTTGACATCGCAAGTGGGACGCGACCAAACCATTTCGAGAATATCGCGGCCCTGTTCGCCAGCCGGAACCGAAAGGCCGACACCGCCCAAAAAGTCGCTTCCGCGCAAACGCAAGGCGCGCCATTGCTCGGCGATCTCCTCCGGAAGCTCGGTCACGCCATTATAAAAACCCGGTAATGTGACGCGGCCTTTGTCGTCGTGCAGACCGGCGATGATGCGGGCGAGCACATGGATCGGATTGACCGCCGCGCCGCCGAAAATCCCCGAATGCAGATCGCGGCTGGCCGCATGGATCACCACTTCCTCGAGGACGAGACCGCGCAGCATGATGGTGATCGCGGGCGTCTCCTTGTCCCACATTCCGGTGTCACAAACGAGCGCCATATCGGCTTTGAGTTCGGCCGCATTTTCGGCAAGAAATGCCGGAAGCGAAGGTGAGCCGGTTTCCTCCTCGCCTTCCAAGAAAAATGTAATGTGGCAGGGCAAGCCGCCGGTTTCCTTGAAGGCGCGGCAGGCTTCAAGGAAGGTCATCAGCTGACCCTTGTCGTCGGCGACGCCGCGCCCGACGATCTGTTTTCCGGTTTTGGTCTCGGCGATACGGGGTTCGAAGGGCGGGGTTTCCCACAAATCGAGCGGGTCCGGCGGCTGGACGTCATAATGGCCATAAAAAAGCACATGCGGCACGTCCGGGCGCTTGGCCTTCGCCTGTCCCACAATCATCGGATGACCGGCAGTCGGACGCACCGAGGCCTCGCAACCGATGCTGTTTAGCTCGGCGGCAAGCCATTCGGCCGCCTTGGTGCAATCGCCCGCATAGGCGGGGTCGGTCGAGATCGATGGGATTTCGACGAGTTTAAAGAGCCGCCCAAGGGCGGATTCGAGGTTGGCATCGATCTTCGCCAGGACCGTGTCGAGCGCCGCCATGAGATCTCCTTATCGGTCATCTCCGGCGAGCAGCGGGAGAGGGGATGGCATCCAGCATAGATATTTATTGCAACAGTGAGGTTTGCCGCGGGTTCAATTGCAAATCTCGCATAGGAATTCAACTTTACGAGGGCAAAGCCTTCGCCCGCCAGCGGCGCACGCAATTTCCGCTTTACGGCAACGAGCCCGGCCCTATTCTTATCATTTCACTTTGCAAGAATGGGACATGATTTTCAACGTGAACACTCCTGCTGCGCAAAAAGCGGCTTTCCCCGGACTCATCGCGGGCCTCGAAGCCATCACCGGCAAAAAACACGTCGTCACTGACGCCGCCGGCATGGAAGGATTTTTGCGCGAGCCGCGCGATCTCTTTCATGGCAAGGCGCTTTGCGTCGTGCAGCCGGGCTCCACGCAAGAGGTCGCGGCGGTGCTCAAACTTTGCCATGAAACCGGGACGCCGGTCGTGCCGCAGGGCGGCAATACCGGGCTCGTGGGCGGCCAGATTCCCGGCGCGGGCGGGGGTGCGATCGTGCTTTCGCTCACCCGCATGCGGCGGCTCCGCGAGATCGATCCTGCCTCACACACGATGACCGTCGAAGCCGGCATGGTTTTGGCCCATGCGCAGGAAGAGGCCAGACGCGCGAACCGGCTGTTTCCGCTGTCGCTTTCAGCGGAAGGATCCTGCACCATCGGCGGCAATCTCGCGACAAATGCGGGCGGCACCAATGTGATCGCCTATGGCAATGCGCGCGATCTCGTGCTTGGCTTGGAAGTCGTGCTCGCCGACGGGCGGATTCTTTCGGATCTGACGAAGCTCAAAAAAAACAACGCCGGCTATGATCTCAAAAATCTCTTCATCGGCTCGGAAGGCACGCTCGGGATCATTACCGCGGCGGTCCTGAAACTCTACCCAAAGCCCCGCGCGGTCGAGACAGCTTTTATTGGTCTTGCCTCGCCACGGGCGGCGCTCGCTTTGCTCGATCTCACCCGCGACATGGCAGGCGGCGAAATCACGAGCTTCGAGCTGATCCCGCGGATTGGGCTCGATTTCGTTCTGGCGCATAGCGAAAGCGCGCGGGACGTTCTCACCGGTAAACATGACTGGTATGTGCTGCTCGAATTGCGTTCGCAAAATGAGAAGGGGCTTGCGGACCGTTTGCTTGCGCTGCTTGAGACGGCAGCCAAGAACCATATCATCGAGGATGCGGCGGTTGCCGCGTCGCTCGATCAGCGCGATAATTTCTGGAAGCTGCGCGAACTGCTGCCGGAGGTCCAACGCCTAGAGGGCGGTTCGATCAAGCATGACGTCAGCGTGCCTATAGCGGAAATCCCGGATTTCCTTGATGAGGTTTCCAGCGCCGTGAGTCTGGTGATACCCGGCGCCCGCCTCGTGCCGTTTGGGCATGCCGGCGATGGCAATATTCATTGCAACATCTCGCAGCCCATTGGCGCCGACAAAGGCGCCTTTCTGGCGCGCTGGGACGAGATCAACGCCATCGTTTATAGGATTGTGCTGGCGCATAACGGTTCGATTTCCGCCGAACATGGAATTGGCCAAATGAAACGCGATCTGTTGCCGCAGGTGAAGGATAAAGTCGCGATGGACCTCATGCGCGCGCTCAAGCAGACGCTCGATCCAAAGGGCATCTTAAACCCTGGCAAAGTGCTATAACCAAGCTTGCCGAGCCGGAGCTTGGTTGCCTCACATAAGCGATTGTTAACAACGGTGTGACTCATGAACAATAGCCGGTATCTTGCAATTCTTGCACTCCTTTTGCCGTCGATGGGGCAAGCCGCAAGCGTCATCAAGCCGATTGTCGCCTGTAGAGAAGAGGCCGATTCGAAAAAAGTTCTCGAATTCCTCGGCAAGAACGACAAAGCGGGGCTGGACAAATTCAGTGCGCCAAAACTTAACAAAGGCGATTGCCTCACGCTCTCGAAAGGCATGACGGTGACAATCGACACCAAGGATGCCAAGCTTTTCTGCGTGCGCCCCACCGGCGGGCTTGATTGCTACTGGACGGTCGATGCCGACATCAATCAGAATGCGGCCGAGACCCAGGCACATCAGGGCGATCATTCCGGCGGCGGCGGTCATAAACGCGGGGGCGGCGGAGGCATGGGCGGCATGGGAAATAATAGTATGGGCGGTGGCGGCGCTTCCCAACAGCCCTAGGGCATGATCCGCGAAAACTCATGCGCGTAAAAATTCGATCGCCTAGGATTTCTAGCATAGAGGAGCAGCCATGCCACTGACCCGTGTTTCCCTATTGAAAGGCAAGCCGCCGGAATATCGCAAGGCGATCTTGGATGGTCTCTACCAAGCGATGCGCGAGTCGTTCGGCGTGCCGGAGGACGATCGTTTCATGCTCATCGAAGAGTATGACAAAAGCAATTTTGATTACGGCGCGAACTATCTGGGAATTGCCCGGAATGATGATCTCGTGATCATTCAAATCACCGTCAACAACACGCGCAGCCCCGAACAAAAGAAAGCCCTCTTCGCCCGCATCGCGGAGATTCTCTCCAAGACCCCCGGTATCAGGCCCGAAAACATCATGTTGAACCTTCTGGATGTGCCGAAGGAAAACTGGTCGTTCGGCAACGGCATCGCGCAATATGCGTGAGGGTCAAGGGACGGCTTTAATATAGCCAGAAATTGATATAATGATCGTGGAGAGTTTCTGATGAACAAAATTGACGATTTCCATCTTGGTGATCACTTCACTTCCTTTATCAATGCTCAGATTGCACAAGGCCGCTATACCTCGCCGACCGATGTCGTGCAGGCGGCACTGCGGCTTCTGGAGGAACAGGAAGTCAGGCTGGCGGCGCTACGGACCGCGCTTATAGAGGGAGAAACAAGCGGGCAATCGACACCATTTGATTTCGACGCCTTTATCGCGCGCAAGCGCGATGGCGAAACTCGTGTGCCGTGACACGTTTCACCCTTTCACCACGCGCCCAGGCCGATTTGGACGAAATTTGGGACTACACCGTCAAACATTGGGGTGTTGATCAAGCGGAGTTTTATGTCCGCCTAATTGAGACCGCCATCAAAACGGTCGCTGCCGAACCGCGGCGAGGATGGTCGTGCGACGAGATACGCCAAGGCTACAAGAAATATTCCACCGGTTCGCATCTTCTCTTCTTCCGGTTGACCAGCTCGGGTATCGATGTCCTTCGTATCCTGCATCGTCACATGGATTTCGATCGCCATCTGTGACACAGCGTTCAAACGCACTGATCTTGCATCTGCTGTTCGGAGAGAATCATTCGGCGGCGTGCTGACATAAGCCCCGCGGAAATGGGATGAGCGCCACCATATGGCGGGCCAAGTCCTGAGCGATTTCGGGATCGGCCTTGAGTTCCGTCAGGCTGCGAGCAGCAGGAATGTTCTGGCCGCTTTCGATCATCGCCGCGACCCAAAGTTCAAGCGCCTCGGCGGCATTCAGCATGGCCTCATCGAGCGTGTCTCCGGCCGAGATACAGCCCGGCAAATCCGGAAACCAGACGCCGATAGGCTTGCCTTCTTCCTCTTCGACGATGGCGATGTAGTGGGTCATGCAAAGATTCAGCCCTTTGGCCAGTTCGCGTACCAATAGATTTTGCTGACCAAACATGGGCCCAAATCCTCCTTTGGAGAAGATAAATCGGGTCGAGAATTGAGAAGGAACTACCGGTTGATGCTCTTTATATAGGCGTCAAGGACGCACAATAGAACCTTTTCCTTGTTTGCAGCCGCATCCTCCCGGTTATCGTAAGGTCCGAGAAACACTGACACGTATCCTGGAGTAAAACCTTCCATTGTAGCCGTTAATTCTGTTCGTGCAGAAACGTGGCATTCTTCAGATGCCCTATTTTTCACCCGCGTTGCCGAATTGACTGCCAATACTCCATTATTCACATCGAAAGATCCAAGCATCACGAACCAACTTGTGGAGCCAGGAATGTTTGGAATGGACTTAGTGTCAGTGGGAGGAGCTTTCATTCTCTGAGATGTGTCTAACGGTGGTTGGACTGATACGTTAGGCTTTATGTCAGGCGGATGTGGGCTCACGGTCGGAGCTTGGTCTGGTGGCGAGACCGCCGAAGTTTTGTTATCATTGAGTCCCTGAAAAATATCGGGCCGAAGTAAGCATAGAGCCAATAATGCGCAACCAGTAAAAAAACTAAGGACGCGGGGAACAATCTGTAACGCTGGAATTTTTATTTCTCTGACTTCGATTCCACCGCCGAGTAGCGCGATGACGATCAGTGCCAGCCCCACAAATATAATAATAGATACAATCGAAATCGGCATACTCGCCCCTCTGTTTCAGTCAAGCTCACCCCGCTCGCACAAAACTCTCCAGCACCATTTTCCGCCCGGCCTTGTCAAAATCGATGGTGAGCTTGTTGCCATCCACTGCCGCCACCGTTCCGGCGCCGAATTTCGTGTGAAATATCCGCGCGCCTTTCGCATAGGCCGAACCCGCGCTCGAACTCGCGACGAGTTCGCCCTCGATTTGCAGCGGTCCCCGCCGCGCCCGGCTGTCTTGAAAATTCCCGCCCTGACCCTGCCTTGCCTCCTCGCCGCGCCGTTGCGCGCGTTGCCAGCCCGGCGTCGTATAGGATGAGCCATAGCTATCCATATTGGCAAAGCGCGATTGCGCGTAGCCGCCATAGGCCGAGCCCGTCGCCGCCTCGACGACTTCGACATGTTTCTCGGGCAATTCATCCAAAAACCGCGAGGGAATCGTTGTCTGCCAAAGCCCGTGAATGCGCCGGTTGGTGGCGAAATAAATCTTCGCCCGGCGCTTCGCGCGCGTCAGTCCGACATAGGCGAGGCGGCGCTCTTCCTCCAGCCCCGCACGGCCCTGATCATCGAGCGAGCGCTGATGCGGGAACAAGCCTTCTTCAAAACCCGGCAGAAACACGGTTTCGAATTCAAGCCCCTTCGCCGCATGCAAGGTCATGATGGACACGCGGGCGCCGGAGTCCATATTCGCGGCGTCCATTACAAGTGAAATATGTTCGAGGAAGCTGCCGAGATCGGGAAACTCCTCCATCGAGCGGATGAGTTCCTTGAGATTTTCGAGACGGCCCGCGGCGTCGGCGGTCTTCTCCTTGCGCCACAGATCCGTATAGCCGGATTCTTCCAAAATGATTTCGGCGAGTTCGCCCTGAGGCTTCGACTCGATCAACTCCGACCAGCGCGAAAAATCGGTGAGCAGGCTTCGCAGAGTCTGGCGCTGCTTGGGCTTCAGCTCCTCCGTCTCGACCATGGTTCGCGCGGCCTGCATCAAGGGGATGCGCGCGCTCCGTGCATGATCATGGAGGAGCTGCAAGGTGGCGTCACCGAGGCCGCGCTTCGGCAGGTTAAAGATGCGCTCGAAAGCAAGATCATCGGCGGGCTGCGCGACACAGCGAAAATACGCGAGCGCGTCGCGGATCTCGGCGCGCTCGTAAAATCGCGGGCCGCCGATCACCCGGTAGGGCAGGCCAAGGGTGATGAACCGCTCCTCGAATTCGCGCATCTGGAAGGAGGCGCGGACCAGAATGGCGATCTCATCGAGCGCGTGGCCCTTGCGCTGCAATTGCTCGATCTCCTCGCCGATCACGCGGGCTTCTTCTTCCGAGTCCCAAACGCCGGTGACGGTCGGCTTCTCGCCCAATTCGCTATCGGTGAAGAGCGTTTTGCCGAAGCGTCCTTCGTTATGCGAAATCAAGCCCGCGGCGACCGCCAGAATATGCCCGGTCGAGCGGTAATTGCGCTCGAGCCTGATGATTTTCGCGCCCGGAAAATCGCTCTCGAAACGCAGGATGTTATCGACCTCGGCGCCGCGCCAGCCATAGATCGATTGATCATCATCGCCGACGCAGCAGACGTTTTGGCGCCCCTGCGCGAGCAGCCGCAGCCACAAATATTGGGCGGTGTTGGTATCTTGATATTCATCGACGAGCATATAGCGGAAGCGGTCCTGATAGAGTTTTAGGACTTCCGTATTCTCGCGAAAGAGACGCAGGGTTTCTAGCAGCAGATCGCCGAAATCGGCGGTGTTGAGAATCTTCAACCGCTCCTGATAGAGCTTATAAAGCGCCGCGCCCTTGCCATTTGCGAAAGCGGCGGCCTCGCCCGCCGGCACATGCGAAACATCAAGGCCGCGATTTTTCCAGGCATCGATCTGATGCGCGAGTGCGCGCGCGGGCCAGCGCTTGTCGTCGATATTTTCGGCTTGCAGAACCTGTTTCAACAAGCGGAGCTGATCATCCGTGTCGAGAATGGTAAAGCCCGGTTTCAGACCGACAAGCTCGGCATGGCGGCGCAAAATCTTCGTCGAAATCGCATGGAACGTGCCGAGCCATGGCATGCCCTCGGCGACCGGTCCGGCGAGCGCGCCAATCCGCTCCTTCATTTCCCGCGCCGCCTTATTGGTGAAGGTCACGGCGAGAATTTCATGGGCGCGGGCGCGGCCTTGGGCGATGATATGGGCGATTTTGGTGGTCAGGACGCGGGTTTTTCCGGTGCCAGCACCCGCCAGCACGAGAAGCGGCCCATCGATCGCCTCGATCGCTTCCCGCTGCTCGGCGTTCAGCCCGTCAAGATAGCGGTGCGCGCCCGCCCGCGCGCGGGCGGCGATACCCTGCGGCGCGGGCGCCTCAAGCGGCTGAAGCGAAAGAACATTGGTCAAGGAATTGCGGCTCCCCTCAGGGTCAAATGGGTATGCGCCCGTGCAAAAGCGAATCATGCGGCGCCCGCATTATGCGCCAAAAAACACGCTGTGGCTTTCTCCTGAGCTGACGCCGGTCCGGCCGCGGCGCCTTGCTTCGTCCCTTGTGGCCCGGAAATGCAGGCAATTCCAGGACTTGTCCCGCTGTCATGAATTCGTCACGGGCATGCAACGCGACTTTCGTGCAGTACGCGTACTAGAGCGGAGCTAATCGCGCCGGACGCGAAGCCGCACGTCACTCGACCCCCCAAGGAGGAGATCCAGCCCTTGAATAAACTCTCAGCATTTGCGATTGCGCTTTTTGCGTCGACCACCATCGGCACCGCCTGGGCCGATCAGGACGACCGGAAACTCGACCATGTCTTCGTTATCATGATGGAGAACCATGGCTATAATGAAATCATCGGCAGCCCGTACATGCCGTTCACCAATAAAGAGGCGGCGCAGGCGAATTCGGCGAAAAACTATTTCGCCGTCGCGCATCCGAGTCTGACGAACTATCTCGAAGTGGTCGGCGGCTCGAATTTCGGCATCCAGAACGACAAGAGCCCGAACTGGGACAGCACCAGCTGCACCTCAACCCTGCGCGGCGGGCCCAGCAACGAGAATAGCAGCGATTCGAGCATCTGCCCGGTTTCCGGCGACGGCCTCGATGAAGCGACCCCAGCGCTCGACACCACGAACGAGACGAGCGGCCTGCCGGGCGACATCAACATCGACGGTAACGTTACGCATACCTATCCAATCGCCAAAACCGTCGGCAAGACCATCGCCGATCAGCTCACTGCCGCCGGCCTGACCTGGAAGACCTATCAGGAGAGCCTGCCNNCGCGCCAAGCACAACCCGTTCGTCTATTTCGCCAATGTCCAGAACAGCGCCGTGAACGGCCAGATCCCGGGCGTCGTCAGCTTCGAGGGGCCGAACGGCTTGTGGGCCGACCTGGCCACCGGCCATGTGCCGGCCTATTCCTACGTTGTCCCGAACCAGTGCCACGATCAGCATGGCGCCGGCAACTACCCGCCGAGCCCGACCGAGACCTTTGATGACGTATTCTGCAGCAACAACATCTTCGACGGCGGCCTGCGCCAGCAAGGCGACATCGAGCTTGAGGCGCTGGTGAGCGCGATCAAGGCGTCGCCGGTCTGGACCAGGGGGAAGACGGCGATCGTGATCGTGTGGGACGAGAACGACTATAGCCAAGCCCCGGTCACGAACCAGGTCGTGCTGATCGTGGATCGGAACTACGGCCATCAAGCTGTGCAGAGCACGAATTACTATACGCATTTCTCTCTGCTGAAGACGGTGGAAACCGCGCTCGGGCTGCCCTGCCTCAACCACGCCTGCGACGCCAGCACGGCTCTTATGTCCGACCTCTTCGGCCTCGGCAGCGGCCGCTACTAAAACGATGACGCCGCTCGTGTCAGAGGATGTGAGCGGCGATCAATCGATAAGAGGAATCAGCCCCGAAGGCCGCCCGCCTTTGGGGTTGAAATAAAAGAGCATTGGTCAAGGAATTGCGGCTCCCCT
>PLUZ01000123.1:0-1965 GCA_003162995.1 Methylocapsa sp.
GTCAAATTGTTAGGTGCTGAAAAGAAAAGACGTATTAGACGACATTGCTTTTCAGCGCCGTGCGCAAATGCACTAATCGAGGCCGAGGATTGGGAAGGGCCGGAATATCAAACATGCGTCAATGCAACTAATGTCTCACGAAAGTTCCCGTTAGAAAGCAACCGCCGACGGTTAGATCTCACTTTCAAGCACCATGCCGAAGTCGCCGCGCTCTCTGCGGCTGAACGAATGGTGAGGTATCGGAGTTTTATGGTTTGTGGACTGAACTGCAGGAGGGCATAACCATGGATTTCAAGAAGTTCATCACCGACCTGGCAGCGATCTACAGAATGCCTACCGCACGAACGCCCGTAGGGCCAATCGTGGACGTCGATGCAGTTCATGAAGTCGGCCGAAAGGCAGCGCACGAGGCCGGCCATGCTGAAGGGTATGAGGCTGGCCGAAAGGCGGGATACGAAGACGGCCATGCCAAAGGGTACGAGGGCGGCTACAATAAGGGCTACGACGAAGGCTTCCAAATGGGTTTAGAAGCCAAGACGCCACCGGAACCGGAACCACCGCCGGAACCGCCGCCGCCGCCAAAACCGGAACCATGATTGAAGTAGGTCAACCGATCCAGCCGCGATTAGCGATTACAATGGCTATGATTAGGCACCGGCCTTTCCGCTTAGCCACGCCGCATGATCCTGTTTGCCAAGCAGGACCGGCATTGAATGCCCCATTTAGGTGCCAGCCCTTGAAAGGGGGACACCCCAAGCTCTTATATAGGACAATGCCTTTGTGCGTGTGTGGCAGCCAGAAATTGGAGGGGCCCGGGGCGGGTTATGCAACAGCGGAAAAAATCTGCGGTCGTCGTGTGGATCAGAAAGACCGACACCTTCAAAGCCGTGAAGGAGCAAATGGCCTCCATCGCCCAAGACGAGCCCGATGAATCGACAGAATTCGACGGAATGGTCGACTTCCATTGGCGGTTCGATTCGTACGCGAAGGCCGAACGGCTGGCGCATTCGCTCCGAAAGATTTCCCACAAGCCCGAAATCGTCGTCTTGCGTCTGTCGTGTTACGATGACGTCACGGCCTCGGTCACATTGAAGGACGAGCGACAGCGGCACTGACGGGCAAATGGTGCATATCGTGGGTTTCGCCCCGCCCGTGTCACTCGGCTTTTGCTGGCGGCTCGATTGAGTTTTCGAGACGCCGAGGTTCCGCCAATTGAGTAGCAGGCGCGGCCGCGCGGCGTTGCGCGAAAATCCGCCTCCGGCCCGCCGGGTGGTGCGCTATTGCGGTGTGTGCGGCGCAGTATGGGCAACCATTTTCAGCGGGCTCGCCGCAAAAGAGAACCTCACCATCAGCCTCGGCTACAGGCCAGTGACAATCTCTGATCTTAAGTTGAGCAAACTTAATAAGCATGGCGCTCCTCCTCGGCGTGTGCTGCCGGAAACGGCCGGCTTGTGGGCCTTGTGGCGCGCCGGGAGACGAGGTGGGGTTCGGTTAGACGACCATGAGGCTTTAGCCCTGGTTCCACCCTCCCAACTGGCGGATCGGCTATAGCAAACGCATCCTCGTCGCTATTCGTTCCGGCGCAGGGGCCATTTCAATCAAGCCCTGTCGGTCCCTGGCGTCTCGGCAAGATCACGGAAGACCTGCGTGGGCTTGCGTTCGGCAAGCTGGGTGCCGTCGAGATAGATGCGCACCTTCAGGCGTATTCGAGCGTAAGCCCAAAGCGCTTAACGGCGGAGCCCGCCGCCAATTTATTGGCCTTTGTTCTCGCAGCCGGGTTTCCGTTTCCGTCCGTGCCGCCCCTGCCATGTAAAATTAACTTCTTGCCGCCAATGTACAGCGGCCGCGACCAAGCAAGTCGCTTCGAACCACCCGGGAGAGGCGGGGGAATGCCTGAAACGGAATGGAACAGCATGACGGCTCCCGAGGAGGGCGCCACCGTTTATGTGCTCGCCGCGGACAATC
>PLUZ01000123.1:1984-2968 GCA_003162995.1 Methylocapsa sp.
GAGTTCAGGGCAATAATCGCCGGCACGCAGGCTGATGTCGTCTAGGGCGGCGACGGCATTATCGCACATCAAAGAAGAAAGCTTGAGGGTGCTGATTTCCTCATTGGTGAAACGTCTCACAAAGAGCGCCACGTGAGGGATTGGGCAAAGTGTCCGCACATGGCGCAAATGATAGTTGATATCGCTTGGGCGGATGAGCCTTCTGCAACATAGCCGAGAGTAAATTTGCTACTGTGATCTCCGCTGTTCTTCCATCTTGAAAGGCATGCACCATCATGGATGATAATGATGTCTCGATTACAGCATTAGGCGGCAGTCCTTTTTCGGCTTCGATCACCTCGATGGGGTTCGACGCGACAGGGAGCGGTAGCCTGCCTGGTGCGGGTGATCTCCCAATATCGTCTGGCGTCGTCAGTGGCGGCANNGGGGCGGCCGCAGGCCCAGCAGGAACCGCCGCGCCACATGGTTCAAGCCTAGCAAACGATCCCGGAACCGCCGAGCATTTCTGGGCTGGAATTGTAGCCACGAACCTCTCAAACGCGGCCAAGAACATGGCGGACGAAGTCGCGATGATGTCGAGCACGCCAACGCGCTATGTTGAGCCGTGGTGGGCGGGGCATTCGGGATCAGCCGTCTCGGATAAAGGAAATAGTGCAGCGGGGCTTTGGAGACGTTTAGACAGCGCAGTTAGTGAAATTGACCAAGGAATACAGGCTTTATGGCCCGACTATACCCACGATAATGCGATGACTTACGACATGACCCACGATCAGCCAGAGTATCATTTGTGGGATTACGACCCGCTTCACATAATCGATGATCAAGGGAATAAAAAACTAAGTTTGCCCCCGCCAACACATGTGACGATGAAGACAGGGGAGCAATTACTCAATGAAGCGATGATCGGAACGATAAGCGATAACGGAATTGGTTATAATGGCCAAGCTGGGACTAGCATAATGAGCCCATGATCGAGCACTGCGC
>PLUZ01000428.1 GCA_003162995.1 Methylocapsa sp.
AGCAGCAGATCCCGCGCACGACGAGGTCGATATCGACCCCCGCATTGCTTGCTTCATAGAGGGCGTCGATGATCTCGGGATCGACAAGAGCATTGCACTTTGCCCAGATCGCGCCGGGCTTGCCGGCTTTGACGAAGGCGATCTCCTGCGCGATATGTTCGAGGAGCCGCTGCTTGAGCGAAATCGGCGAAACCGACATGCGTTCAAGCCCGGCCGGCTCAGCATAGCCGGTGATATAATTAAAGATTCGCGAGACATCACGCCCGATGACCGGATCGGCGGTGAAGAAGGAAATGTCGGTGTAGATCTTGGCCGTCACCGGATGATAATTTCCGGTGCCGACATGACAATAGGTCACGAGCGAGCCAGCTTCGCGGCGCACGACCATCGACAATTTGGCATGCGTTTTCAATTCGATGAAGCCAAACACCACTTGCGCGCCGGCGCGCTCGAGATCGCGCGCCCAGCGGANNCCTTGAGTTCGACGAGGGCGGTCACCGACTTGCCGGCTTCCGCCGCCTCGATGAGGGCACGCACGATCGGACTGTCGGAGGAGGTGCGATACAGCGTCTGCTTGATCGCGACGACATTGGGATCGGCCGCCGCCTGGTTCAGGAATTGGACCACGACATCAAAGGATTCATAAGGGTGATGGACGACGAGATCCTTTTGTTTGATCGCGAGAAAACAATCGCCGCCATTGTCGCGGACGCGCTCGGGAAAACGCGGATTATAGGGCTTGAACTTGAGGTCCGGCCGGTCGAGACTGACGAGTTCGGAAAGCTCGTTCAAGGCGAGCATTCCATCCAGGACAAAAATTTCCTCGCCGGCGACATCCAGTTCCTCGGCAACGAATCCGCGCAGCTCCTCGGGCATGAGACTGTCGAATTCGGCCCTGATCACCGAACCCCGCCGCCGCCTCTTCAGCGCGCTCTCGAACAGGAGCACCAGATCCTCGGCCTCTTCCTCGACTTCGAGATCGCTGTCGCGGATGATCCGGAAGAGCCCATGACCGCGCACTTGATAGCCGGGAAACAGGCTTTGCGTGAACATGCCGATCACGGTCTCGAGCGCGACGAAACGCTGGCCTATCTCGCAAAACTCCTCGGGGAGACGGATGAACCGCTCGATCTTGGCCGGCATCCGGATCAAGGCTTTTCGGTTCTTGTGGTCGGTTGGCCCGTGCAATTCGAGGGCGATCGTAAAGCCGAAATTTGGAATGAACGGGAACGGATGCGCTGGATCAATGGCAAGCGGCGTGAGAACCGGAAAAATATGTGTCAGGAAATGCTGACGCAGCCATTCCGTTTCCGCTTTGTTGAGATCCGGCGGATCGAGGAGGGTAATCCCAACAGCTTGCAGCTCCTTGCGCAATTCACGCCACCGCCGCTGCTGTTCCGCCGCCAAAAGGCTGACGCGCTCGCGGAGCTTGGCGAGTTGTTCGGGCGGCGAAAGCCCGTCCTCGGACGGCGTCGTTATTCCGGCGCGCAGCTGCCCGCGCAGACCGGCGACCCGCACCATGAAGAATTCGTCGAGATTGTCGGCGGAAATCGACAGAAATCGCAGTTGCTCGAGGAGCGGGTGGTTATGATTCGATGCTTCGAGCAAGACTCGCCGGTTGAATTCCAACCAAGATAATTCGCGATTGATAAAGCGGCGCGGTGATTGCGCGATCCCCGCTACTGGCGCGGCAGCCGGGCCAAGCGTGTCCATGATGGAAATCTCTGCGGCCGTGGCGGTCTCGACGGCAATCTCTTTGTCTTGGCCGGAAATTTCGAAGGTCTCCTCGATACGCTCCTCCCTGACAACAGTCGCGGCGGCCGGCGTTTTCATCGTTCTCGCTGGAGCGGAATTGCTTTTCGTGCCACGCCCCGGCCCCGCCACGCGTTTTCCCGCAGCTAGAGTCTGTCTTTCCACCGGCGACATCAAAATTTCCTCCTCAAGCGGAAGATGGTAGGAATTTCGTCATATTTGATGACGGAAGCGTGACTGACCGGCACCTCTACCCGTTCGTTGGCGTGCCACTCGCGTGTCCTGCGAAGATCGCCGCTCCACGCCCGGCCATTTCGAGGGGCAGCCTCGCCATTGCTTTCCAGCCTAGAGCGTACCACATTCGCGCTTAGAGCGATTCCCGCCCGATGGAATCATCTGATCAAAAGGGAAACGCTCAGATTCAAAAAGTTAGAGCATGTCCTAATCGAAAAAGTCGAGCAATTTTTCCGGGATGTGCACTTACGAGCATGTCCAGAGCCTGATGCGGAGTTCGAATGCGGATTGGCGTGCCGAAGGAAATCAAAGAGGGGGAATATCGCGTCGGATTGACCCCCGAGGCGGTCCGCGAATTCGTCGCCGCGGGGCATGAGCTCAGCGTGGAAACCGGCGCGGGCGCCGGGATCAATGCCACGGATCAAGCCTATCTTTCGGCCGGTGCTACAATTGCCAGCACCGCCGCCGAAATTTTCGCCAAATCCGAAATGATCATAAAGGTGAAAGAGCCGCAAGAGAGCGAATGGACGCGGCTGCGCGAAGGGCAAATTCTGTTTGCTTTTTTGCATCTTGCGGCTGATCTCGCGCAAGCAAAAGGATTGCTGGCCTCCGGCTGCACCGCCATTGCCTATGAAACCGTAACCGGGCCGGAGGGCCAAGGCCTGCCTCTCCTCGCACCGATGAGCGAGGTCGCGGGACGCCTCGCGACCGAGGCGGCTGGCACTGCTCTTCAGCGCCAGAACGGCGGCCGCGGCCTTCTGCTCGGCGGCGTTCCGGGGGTCCCGCCGGCGCGGGTCGCGGTGCTCGGCGGCGGCGTCGCGGGAACCCAAGCCGCGCGGATGGCGGTTGGTCTTGGCGCCGATGTGACGATCCTCGACCGCTCGCTCCCGCGGCTGCGCCAGCTCGACGAATTGTTTCAAGGGCGGGCAAAGACAAGATTTGCCTCGGCGGCGGCGATCGAGGATGCGGTATTTTCCGCCGACGCAGTCATCGGCGCCGTCCTGATTCCGGGTGCGGCCACGCCGAAACTCATCACCAAGCAAATGTTGCGCAGCATGAAGGAAGGCGCCGTTCTCGTCGATATCGCGATCGATCAGGGCGGCT
>PLUZ01000298.1 GCA_003162995.1 Methylocapsa sp.
AGAGGCTCCGCGAGTGACAGCAAACATCGCAATCGCAGATAGCCTGAAAGCGCTTGACTTCAATCGGCCGAATAGAGAAGAGCCCCCTATTGCAATCGCCAAATGCGCCCGCATTCAACTCAGATCCGGTTAGAGAAGCACAAGGAGGAGGATGATTACGAGAAGCGCGCCAATCAGCGACAGATAGAAGTTGAGATGGCCGGACTGAATGATTCGCAATCGTGCTGCGAGCGAGATGACGAGCTTTTCTAGCGGCGCGAAAAGATATGGCCCGAAGATCGGCGCGACGTCATGCGTAAAGACCAATCGCCGCGTGAAATAGGGCTTACCGTTAGAATCTTGCGGGGATTCGCGTTCCGTCTCGATAATGGGGCGATAGATGAAGCTGTAAAAGGTCCGCAGCGCGTTCGAGAAGGTTAAGGCCGTGGTCGCCGCGCGTTGCGGGTTCTGATCGCGCCCACCATACCAGACCGGGACTACGCGCGGCCGTCGACGAATCGACAAAAGCAGGAGCGTAATCGGCAGCAGGGCCAGAATCGGCATCACGATGACGAGCTTGCTTGGCGAGATGAAGGCGAACTTGGCCGTCAAAGGCACGAGCAGCCAGCCATCGGCCATTTTTGACGGGGCGTCCGAATCAAAGGTGGCAGAGACGGGTGCGAGATGGGTCAGCCAGATCGGCATTCCGGCCGCCAACGCCAGGACGAGCGATCCCAGCACACCGACTGCGACCGACGTCGTGATCGCTATTTGTGGCACGCGTCGTTCCGCGCGCCCGAGGAGCCCGATACCAAACAGCTTGATGAAGATTGCNNGCCAAGCTCATCGCGGCGAAGAGCGCACCGAGGCCGAAGATCCAGGAATTTCGGGCTAGAATCCCCCTCTGCACAAGCATGTAGTCGCCGACGACGCGATAAACGCCATCCGCCGCAAGAAACATCGCTCCCTTCGCGAGGGCGTGGCCGGCCAGATGAAGGAGGGCAACGGTCCAAGCGAGACCAGCTAGATCAGTCAGTCCATCCTGCCGAAACATCATGGTGGCGCCCAGCAGGCAGACCGCAATCGAAGCATTCTCCGCAGAGGAGAGGCTCAGCAGCTCGCGCCAATCCTCCTGCTGAAAGGCGTAAAGCGCCGACAAGATAGCGCTAAGGACGCCGATGGCGACGATGAAGATACCAGGAATGGAAACCGGCAATGCGTGGTTTACCGGCAGCCATTCGGTCAGTCCGCGACTGAACCCGAAGAAGGCCGCGTTCAAGACGGCACCGGACAGCAGAGCGCCTGTGGCTCCGCTGCCGGCACCATAGGCGCCAGGAAACCACTCATAGAAAGGTAGCAGTCCAAGCTTGGCGCCGAATCCGATCAGCAACAGAAGACCAACGAAAAGCTGCTCTGCCTTTGGCATCGCGCCCGCGGCAGCGGCGAAATCGGAGAAGGACAAGCTGCCCGTCTGCTGTGACAGAAGGAGGAACGCGAGAATCAGCGCGACAGAGCCGGCCTCGAGCAGACCCAGCATGAACAGAACTGAACGGCCTTTTTCGGGCGCCAAATCCTCACCCAGGATCATGACGGCGCCGCCAAGGCTCATGATCTCCCAAGCTACGAGGAAACTGACGGCATCTTGAAGTCCAAAGACGCCGAGAGCCCCAATAAGGCTCATCGCCACGCCGAACGACCAAGTTGCCTGATGCCTTGCCGGTGTACCGAGCCATGTAGCAAAAATAGCTCCCGGAAGACCAAATCCTAGAAGCCAGAGTGCGTCCGGCGAGAGACGGAAATCCGACCCAGAAACACCGATGCCAAGCGGTGTGTGAACGGAGGCGGATCCTTCCGGCAATGTCGTGACAACAAGTACCAGAAGCACCCCGCCGCCAATTCCGAGAATAATGCGGGTAAAAAACGTAGCTCGCCCGGTCAATGCGAGCCCCGCGGCAATCAACCAGGACGTCAACCCAGCGGCCAATAGATCATTCGACAAGACGGCCTCCCTTCACCCGCTGAGGCGCCCGCTCGAGGAACATTAGCAGGGCTTCGATCAGAGCCGCCGGATTGGGCGGGCAGCCCGGCAAATAGAGGTCCACAGGCAAGACGCCTTCAAGGCCGTTTCCGCACGCATAGCCGCCGCCAGCGACGCCGCCCGAGACCGCGCAGGTTCCGACGGCCATGACCCAGCGCGGTTCTGGCATCGCCTCATACGCCCGCTGCAATGGTTCACGCATCGCATAGGTGACGGGGCCGGTGACCAGGAGCAGGTCTGCAAATCGCGGCGAAGGCGTGAAGAAAATTCCGAGCCGGTGAAGATTATAGAAAGGATTGTTGAGCGCCTGTAGTTCCGATTCGCAGCCATTGCAGGAACCGGCGTCGACGTGACGGATATGGAGGCTCCGGTGGAAGCCATGCCTAGATTCCGGCTCCGTGACTTTAGGAACGATGTGAAAGTCACCGGACAACACGAGGTCGGACCGGTTGCAAGTTCCGAACGCCCAATCGGAGGAGGCCGTGACCGCATCGGTCGGACAGGCCTCGACACAGAGTTGGCAGACAATGCAGCGGCCGTAGTCGACCTCCAGCCTGGCCGCCCCGGTTTGATCTGCGTGGACTCGGATCGCTTCGGTCGGACAGACCGCAGCACATTGCGTGCACCCGTCCTCACAACGCTGCGGCTCAATCCGTGGCATTCCGCGCACGCCTTCCTGACCATTTTCTTGGCCGCGCTTCGGCCAAACCGTCGTCGCCTTACCCTTGCGCAGTCCAAAGAGAGTCCAGAGCGGCATATGGCCTCCTATCGATCGCATCCCGCAACGGTAAGCCCGAAGCTGGCCTCGTTGATGGCATAGTCCATCATGTTGCTGTCATGGACAGTTAATGGAAATACACGCCAATTTGAAAAGGAGGGAGACTTGATCTTTACGCGCGAAAGCGTGCTGCCACTGTCGAAGTGGATCCCGTAGAAGAGCGATCCACGCGGTGATTCCACCCATCCGAGCCCTTCCGAATGAGGCGTAGGGCTACAGTCGACTCGGACCGGGCCAGCCGCGAGCAGGAGGAGAATCCTCTGTATCAGAGCGATGCTTGCGTCGATCTCGGCGATTCGAATCTGCGCGCGGGCATGCGCATCTCCGCTCGTTCTCACGGGCACGGTCAGGGGTAACTCGCCGTACGCGGCGTAAGGATGGTCGCGGCGCAGATCCCAGTCAAGGCCCGAGGCCCGATCAATTGGACCCGTTGCACCTTGATCGTAAGCGACCTGCCGGTTGAGGACGCCTGTCGTGATCAGCCGATCCAAGTGGCTGTTCGTCGTCTCCAGCATCGCCGTGTAGACCGCGACATCCTTGCGTAAGTCTTCAAGGGCCTGGCTGAGCCAGAGCTCGGGGGCCAGATCGCAACGCAATCCCCCGGGGATTAGCAGACCGCGCAGAAAGCGACTCCCCGTGAGCCGCCCATTGATCTGCTTGGCGCGTTCTTCGAGCAACTTGCCCTCGGCCTCGCCAACCTTGAGTGTGGTCGTGTGGGAAAGATGCCCGAGGTAATGCAGGTGATTGTAGAGGCGCTCCAGCTCCGCGAGCAGCGAGCGAAGCATGAGCGCGCGAGGCGGGACGATGCAATGCGCGGCGCATTCGACCGCCTGACAAAAGCATAGGCCATGGGCGAAACTGTCGACTCCAGAAACACGCTCCGCCAGAATGACGCCATGCGCCAACGACCGGCCCTCGAAGCGCTTCTCCATGCCGCGATGTTTGAAGAAAAGCTGGGGATGCAGGTGCAGAATATGTTCGCCGATATAGAAAAAGATCAATTCGACCGACTCTACGACGTCGGCGCGCACAGGACCGAATGGCAGTCTTTGAACATCGGCACTGTCCACCACCGGCATGCCACCCTCTGTGGGTTCGAAAGGCATCGGCGTGTCGAAAGGATAGGCGCGGTCGAGCGGCGGCATGACCGGGCTTGCCCCATCATGAAGGACAAGACGATAAGGCTCTGGAAGGCCGGTGAATTTCAATCCGAACAAATCGGAGATCTCGCGCTCGTGCCAGCCTAAAAGGGGGCTAATGCCAGCGACGCTTGGGAGCGGACCGCGCGGGACACAGCGCAAGACGAGGAAATCCTCGTTCACGCCACGGCTCGCGACATAACGGAGTTCGAGGTGGCCGTCATCTGGCTGCCATCCATAAACCATCTGCATCCGGCCGCCGTTCTTGATCAGCTGGCCGATAGCAACCGGCACGTTGTCCGGCTCGATCGATTGGAGCTCGAAGCCGATCATTGCGGCTCCAGATTGAGCGATTGAGCAATCGAGGCCAGATAGTCCCAGACGTGTGTTGGCCACCACAAACCAAGGACCAGGAGCGGAATGAGCGACAGCCACATCGGCGCTACACACCAGCCACTCAATCTGTCGCCTTTCGACTCCTCGCTCTGAGTCGACTGGTAATACATAGCCCGGAAATGGTTCATGAAACCGATGAAGATGACGATGAGCAAGATCGCCATGACATAGACGGCCCAGGAAAACGGCGGCTTCAGGCCCGCCCGCATAATGGTGAACTCGCTTAAGAACAGACCGAACGGCGGAGCTCCGGTGATGGCAATGGCCCCTGCGAGCCAAAGCGCACCTTCGGTTGGAAAGCGGCACCCGACACCGTGGATCAGGGCGATCTCTTTGGTGCCATAGGCGCGCATCATGATTCCGGCGCCGAAGAACATGAGTGACTTGTTCAGCGAATGGTTGAGCATGTGGTAGAGTGCGCCGGCTACGCCAAGCGCGCCACCAAAGCCGAAGCCTAGCGCAACGACGCCCATATGCTCGATGCTCGAATAGGCCATCAGCCGCTTGATCCCTTGTTGCCGCACGATGAACAAAGCGCCGAGGAAGAGCGACACTATGCCAAATGCGACAAGAGTGCATTGCGGAAGCCACCCAAGGTTGGCGGCCTTTGTGACGCCCAGAAACCGCACGATTCCGATCATCGCCGTGTTCAAGAGTGCACCAGAGAGCATCGCGGATACCGGCGCCGGGCTTTCGCTATGCGCATCCGGTAGCCAGCTATGCATGGGGGCGAGACCAACCTTGGTTCCGTAGCCCACGAGCACGAGCAGGAAAGCGAGCTTCAGGAGGGCGGGATTCATCTGAGGCGCGGCGTCTGTTAGGGTCGCCCATGTCATCTTGTAGCTTGGCCCGAGCACAAAGCTGCCGCCCCAGTAAAAAAGGATCGTTCCGAGCAGTGCCAGGCTGATTCCGGCGGAGACGACCATGATATATTTCCAGGCAGCCTCCATGCTCTCGGCGACACGCTCGAAAGCGATGAGAAAGGTGCTGACAAGCGTGGTCAGCTCGATCGCGATCCAATAGATGCCCACGCTGTTCATGAGCGGCCCAATCAGCGTGGTCAGGCCGAACCCGGCAAATAGAGCGTAGAACGTGCAGAGGCGTTTATCCTCGTTCAGAAGCCGCATGTAACCGACCGCATAGATCGAGGCGAGGAAATAGACGATCGATGTGCAAAGGACCACCCATGCCGACATGCGATCGATCATGATGTAGTCGTTCCAGAATTGCAGCTGCTGCCCATTAATAAGGAACGGGAGCGGCATAGCGCAGGCGAAAGATACGGCGCTGGCGATAAGGTTGAGCGCTTCGGCAGCGCGGGGCCGCCGCGCGGCCATGCAGCCAATGACGGCCAGTGCCGGTGCCGCTGCAAGCGTAAGGATGAGCGCGCCAACCATCATCCCACCAATCGCTTGAGATCGAGGCTACTCGTCGTCCCGGCATGGGTCATGAGGTAGCCGACTAGCACACCGAAACAGGCCACGATGATGAGCAGATCGAAGAGGATGACCATCTCGATCAGGAGTGGCATGCCGGGCACGAGGATCTGCGAGCCGAGGAAAATCCCGTTCTCCAGCACCAGCAATCCAAGGATCTGACTGACTGCCTCGTGCCGGAGGGCGAGAATAAGAAACCCAATGAGCTTCATCGACAGCATAACTGTCAGCGCCAGAGTTGCGACGGTGAGCTGCAGATGGAGTTCGGCGGCGATTCGGAACGATACCGAAAGCGCCAGCATCACGAATAAGGCGCCGACAATGAGGCTCGTGCTTGGTTGGAGGAACAGATGGATCTCGCGATCGACGTCCAACCGGCGAATGATCCGCCACACCAGATAGGGGAGGAGCAAACCGCGAAAGAGCAGCGTCAGAATGGCAATCAGATAGAGTTCGGGGTAGTTGCCGTAAAAGCCAACTGCGGCAGAAAGCACCGCGATGATCCAGGATTCTGCAGCGAACGCGTAAAGATAGTTATTGAGCCAGCGCGATCCTAACATGACGAATGACAAGAGAAGGCATGCGATCGCCAAGAGGCTGAAAAGCGATGATGCAATTGGACTGAGGTGTTGGACGAGCATGGTCGTTAACTCAATTGAGTTCCGACGATCGACAGGATCGCCAAAAGAAAGGAGGCGGCGAGCGGCTCCTGATAACGGAAGAAGCGCAGGCGCGACTGGGCCGTCTCGACGAAGACGACCACACAGGCGACGAGAGCGAATTTGATGATCAAGGCGACGGCGGCTCCAGCCGCACCGATTGCCGTACCCTCGACCGACAACCCCCAAGGTAAGATCAGAACGTTGCAGAAGATTGTGTAGAGGATGAATTGCTTCATCGCCGACGCCCATTTGATGAGAGCCAGCAGGGGGCCGGAATATTCCAGGATCCGTCCCTCATCGATCATATAGACCTCGATATGCGTGCTCGAGTGGATTGGCATCCGATCTGTCTCGACAAGCAATAGGATAAAGAAGGCCGCCACGAGAAAGAGGTGCGCTGGGCTCCAGTAGACCGCCCAACTCGACACAAGCAGATGATTGACGACGAAGGGAAGCATCGCCTTGGCGAGCAGCGTTATCCCAACGAAGACCAGGATCAGCGTCGGCTCGGCAAGGATCGCGACCATTACTGCGCGGCTTGAACCGATGCCACCGTAGGCGCTCGACGTATCGAGCCCCGCCAGGACGATCATGAACGAACCGAGGGTGAGGATGAGGCCACCGCCCAAAATGTCCCCCATGTCGGAGAGCGGCAGTGGAAAGTTGGTGAGTACAGGGATCAGAATCGGTACGACGAGCATGCATGTGAAGGCAACGACCGGGGCCGCGAAGAATAGCCAGGATGCCGTCTGTGGGACCACAATCTG
>PLUZ01000303.1:0-5299 GCA_003162995.1 Methylocapsa sp.
CATGCCGCGGCCGCCGCCGCCCCAGGAAGCCTTGAGCATGAGCGGGTAGCCGATATCGCGTGCGAGGCGCTTCACTTCCTCCGGATCATCCGGCAGGGGCGGCGTTGCGGGCATGACCGGTACGCCACAGGAAATCGCTATATTGCGCGCTGCTACCTTGTTGCCGAGATCGCGCATGGTCTGCGGACTAGGCCCGACGAAGATAATGCCAGCCGCCGCGCAAGCGTCCGCGAATTCTGGACTCTCGGAAAGAAAGCCGTAACCGGGATGGATCGCGTCGGCCTTGGCTTCCTTGGCGACCCGGATCACCTCTTCGATCGATAGATAGGCTTCAAGGGCCCCTTTGCCGACGCCGACCTGATAGGCTTCGTCCGCCTTGAAGCGGTGCAGCGAAAGCTTATCCTCTTCGGCGAAGATCGCGATCGTCCCAATTCCAAGTTCGGTTGCGGCGCGGAACACCCGAATCGCAATTTCGGAACGATTAGCGACGAGTAAACGGCGAATTCGGCGCATGGGTACTCGCTAAAGCCGGACAATATACGATTTATGACCTCCTGCAAATCATGCACCAGCGGCGATCGTCAACCGCCATAAAGACGCTGGCTCGCATGAACTTTTCCGCATTTTGTTTGGAAAATCAAATCCGTCCGCCGTGGCTCCCCTCTACGGCCGGCGCCATGAGCGTCCCTAGGATGTTCCTGGCCTTTTCGCGAAATGAAACACCCTCATATGGGGCGTGCCAGCCGCGACCGGGGCAAGATCGATTGTGATTGAGGAAATTTGCTTCGCTGTCCGCCGCGATATAAGCGAAGGCGTGCGACGAGAAAAGCCAAGTTCATCCATGCCGAGCTTAGACAGGGGGCTCGGCCTGAGGAGGTGCTCGGCCGATCCGCTCTCCGGGAGGAAACCATGCCATCGACAAAAAAAGAGATAAAGCATCGCTCGACCGCCTATTATTTGGTGTTTGTGCCTGGCGCCGTGCTCCTGACAATCGTCGTAGGGTGGTCGATATTCTGGTATTTCGTATCACGTCAGACAGCGGCTGCCGTCACAAATTGGATGACGCATGAAGCCCAGGCTGGACGCAACTGGACCTGTCCCGATCAGAAAATCGGCGGTTTTCCTTTTACCGTCGAAGTTTCCTGCACCAATCTGCTCTTCCAAGGCACAATCATTGACAAGACATTAACGGGAACCGTGGGTGGATTTCGCGCCACCTCGCCGCTTCTGCGCAACGACAATTTGCTGGCCAAAATAGAGCCGCCATTAACTGCGAAATCCAGCGATGGCACGATCGATATGACTGTGCGCTGGGACGAGCTTTATATCGAGCTTGAAGGCCCCCCACGCGCCTATCAGCGAGTCGCCGTCGCCGGCACCAAGGTCAAGGTTGAAGCGAAAGCGGGGACCATGGACTTGCTCGACGGAGGATTCGAGGAATTTCACAGCTCCATATCCTTGTCGCCAGACCGGCAAGACAAGTCTTATGATTTCACGTTTTCTTTCAACGACGGCTCAGTTCCGGCGATCAACAACCTTTTGGATTCGCAACTTCCCCTTTGGGTGCAGGTCGAAGGCACGATCTCGCAAATTGGGATTGGCAGCGCGGAATCGCTTCCCGATTTTCTCGAACAATGGCGCCTAGCCAACGGTCACGTCGATCTCGCCACCGTGCGGCTGACAAGCGGCGGCATTCAATTTGAAGCCAAGGGCGGCCTTGATCTTGATGATCAGCATCGTCCAGCGGGCAAACTCAACGCGGAATTCGCCGGGCTCTCTAATGCATTTCGCCAACTGAATATCGATCCCGGCCTCATCACCGCGGGCCAGGTCCTGTCGGGACTGTTCGGCAGGGGCAGCGATATCCCCGGGCGGTTGCGTCTGCCGGTCACTCTTTCAGAAGGTTTTGTGTCGATCGGCCCTGTCCGCACATCGATCCAAATTCCACCGCTCTATTGATGTCGTAAGCGGACTCGGGAGGGAGATCTTGTCAAGTTTCTCCTGCCCGGCGGCCGAAATCCGGAGCTGCGGTTTCCTGGCCTTGCTCAATAATGCCGCGCCGGATCGCCCGGGTCCGTGTGAAAAGCTCGAAAAGGCCATCGCCGTCGCCATTGCGGATCATGCGCTGAAGCGCGCTGAGATCCTCGTTGAACCGGCCGAGCATTTCGAGCACCGCTTCCTTGTTGTTGAGAAAAACATCGCGCCACATCGTCGGATCGGAGGCGGCGATCCGGGTGAAGTCACGAAACCCTCCGGCGGAAAACTTGATGACTTCGGATCGCGTCACTTCTTCGACGTCAGCGGCGGTGCCGACGATATTGTAGGCAATGAGATGCGGCACATGGCTGGTGATCGCCAGCACCAGATCGTGATGCGCGGCCTGCATGATTTCGACATTCGCGCCAGCTCCGGTCCAAAAAGCCGCGAGGCGGGCGACGGCCTTGGGGTCGGTCCCTTCAGGCGGCGTCAATATGCTCCAGCGATTCAGAAAAAGCGTCGAAAACCCGGCCTCGGGACCTGATTGCTCGGTTCCAGCCACGGGATGGGCCGGAACAAAATGCACGCTCGCGGGCAGATGCGGTGTGATCGCCTTGACGATCGAAGCCTTGACCGAACCGACATCGGATAAGATTGCGCCCGGCTCCAGATAGGGCGAGATCTCCTGCGCGATCGTCCCCATTGCGCCAACGGGGGCGCAAAGGATGACAAGATCCGCGCCCGCGACCGCCGCCGCCGCGGTTTCCGCGACCTGATCAGCGAGTGCGAGTTTGGCCACAGTCACGCGGACGGCGGGTGAAATGTCCGAGGCAATGATCTCGCGCGCGAGCCCTTTGCGCCGGCACACAAGCGCCAAGGAGGAGCCAATCAACCCCATGCCGATGAGCGCGAGGCGCTGGAACACGGGCTCGCTCAAGGGACCCCCGAGACCATCAGGCACGCGCGCGGCTCTCGAAAGTGACGAAATCCTTAAGCGCCTCGACGACGAGACGGTTCGCTTCCTCGGTGCCGACGGTGAGCCGCAAGCATTGAGGCAGCCCATAGGCGCCAACCGCGCGCAGGATCAAGCGCCTACCCAAGAGGAAGCGGTCCGCCGCCCGTGCCTGCATCTCGCCATTGAAATGCAAAAGCAGAAAATTACCGGCACTCGGCGTGATCTTGAGCCCGAGCGCGGAAATTTCACNNGCTGCGATTGCCCCGCCATTGGTGTTGAACGGCCCGCGAATGCGATTGATCGCGCCGCACACATCTAGCGGCGCATAACCCCAGCCGAGCCGGATCCCGGCAAGACCGTATATCTTCGAGAAAGTGCGCGTCATCACGACGTTTTCACTGTCCGAGACAAGCGCCTCGCCGGACGCATAATCCGCGCGTGTTGCATATTCGGCATAGGCCGCGTCGAGAACGAGCAGGACATGGCTTGGCAAGCTCAAGGCGAGGCGCTTGACCTCGGCGAACGGCAGATAAGTGCCGGTCGGATTGTTCGGATTGGCGATGAAGACCATCTTGGTCTTTGGCCCGACCTTGGCAAGAATGGTCTCGACGTCGGCGGTCAGATTGTTTTCGTCCGCGACGATGGGAACGCCGCCCGCGGCAAGAATGGCGATCCTATAGACGAGAAAACCATGCTGGGTAAAAATGCCTTCATCGCCCGGACCGATATAGGCGGTGGCGAGCAGATGGATGATTTCATCCGAGCCGTTGCCGCAGACAATGCGTGCGGGGTCGAGCCCATGCCTTGCGCCGATCGCCTCGCGCAAGGCGGTGGCGGCCCCGTCCGGATAATCCTGGAGACGATCGGCAAAGCCACGCAAGGCTTCGCGGGCGCGGGGCGAAGGCCCGAGCGGCGTCTCGTTCGCCGAAAGCTTGAAAATCCTGGCGGCGCCGGGCGCCGAGCTTTGGCCTGGAACATAAGGGTCGATCCCGAGCACGCCGGGGCGCGGCTGCGGCCGGGGGTCAATTCCGGTCGTCGCGATTTTGATCATCCAAGAAAACTCCGGAACAAAATCATTGCGCCGCCACCTTTTGGACGCCGCTCGCATCGAAACGCGCCGCGTGGCTGCCGATTTCGGTCACAAGTGGTTCGGCAGCACCGGAACGGGTAAGAGTTTCGCGCCATGTATCGAGACCGGCGCCAGCGTCCGTCGCGATCATCAGACAAAGACCGGCCGTGGTTTTAAAGCTATCAAGAATTTCCAGCTGGGGCGCATGAGGGTTGGGAAGGAGACTGTCCCCCCCATTCGGAATCGTCACATCATAAAGAACCACATCGCGCACCGCCGCTTCGGCGAGCGGCTGGGCGATGATGAAAACGGGCGTTCCGGCGGGATGATCCAGCCGCTCGACGAAGGGCAGCCTGGCGATGATCTTCGGCGCTCCGGGTCCTGCGAGATCATGCCACCAAGGCCCCTCCGCGGTGTCCACCCGCACGACGCCGAGATCGCCGCCCGATTTGGCCACAGCCTCGATGACCTGCGCGGCATTGGGGTGTGTCACGTAAGGGACGGTAAAGCCGAAGTGGAACCGGCAGCAATCGCGCATCGCGGCATCGCCGCCGGAAATATCGGCATGCACGCTGTAGTTCGACTGGACAAAGGTAAAAGTCGAGATGATGATCCGCCAAATGCTCTCAACGGTGTCGAGCGGCAGCAGGCCCTGATGGCGGGAGACGAGGGCCCGCATCATGTCGGCCTCGCGGCCCGGCCGGAACGCCAAGCCGCCGCCCTGCCGCGCCTTGGCTTCGATGAGCCGGTGGATGATCTCGCCGCGCTCCATCAACAGCTGGTGAAGCGCCGCGTCGATGCGATCGATCTCGATTCGAAGATCGGCCAGGGTTTCGAGACGGGAAGGCGTGGTCATGATCGCTAGGGCTCGCCAGTTTGTTTGCCCGTCTTAGAGCATTTTGAGGCGCAGTGGGAACCGATTCTCGGCAGAAAATCAAACTCGGCCGCGCTAGATCTTTGTTTTGTCGCATNNCGCATTTTCTTGACGCGAACCGATATCCACTTCGCGTGAAAATGCTCTTGAACACCGATTAAGGCTCGCGGCTCTCAAAAAAGCCAAGTTCCACCGCGTTCCAGGCGATGACCGCCAGGAGTACCGCATCGACGCCCGCAACATACCAAAAGGGTATGACCTCGGCCACGCGCGGCTGCAACCAATGCGCAGCGCCGCTGATCAGCGCGGCGAGGGGCAGCAATCCCGCCAGCGCTCCAGCAAATCGCCAGCCCCGGTCGCGCCAGCGTTTCACGCTAAGATTGTAATGACAAATGGCGATCAACAGGATCGCGAAAGCGTAAAA
>PLUZ01000303.1:5324-13623 GCA_003162995.1 Methylocapsa sp.
CCCTGCCGCCATGTCTTGGCGTCGATCCGGCCTTGATCGGTGCGGAATCCGAACCGCCCGGCGTGTTCCGCGAAAGACGCCGCCATCAGTCCCTCAACAATTCGTTGATCGCGGTTTTCGAGCGGGTCTGGGCGTCCACGGTTTTCACGATCACNNGCGCAATAAAGCGAGGGACCGGGCGCGCCAGAAGGCAAGGCTTTGCCCGGCAGATTACCCGAAACCACCACCGAATAGGGCGGCACGAAGCCCACGCGCACCTCCCCGGTTGTCCGGTCGACGATCTTTGTCGAGGCGGAAATGAATGTCCCCATCGAGATCACCGAACCCTGGCCGACAATCACACCCTCAACGATTTCCGAACGGGCGCCGATGAAACAATCGTCTTCGATGATCGTCGGATTGGCCTGCAGGGGCTCTAGCNNCCGGAAAGATGCACATTCTTGCCGATTTGCGCGCAGGAGCCAACGGTGACCCAAGTATCGACCATCGTGCCGCTATCGACATAAGCGCCGAGATTCACAAAGGACGGCATCAAGACCACCCCCGGCGCAATATAGGCCGAGCGCCGCACCACGCAGTTGGGCACCGACCGGAATCCAGCGGCGGCATGTTGCTCGGAGCCCCAGCCGGCGAACTTCGACGGCACCTTATCCCACCAGGACGAGCCGCCAGGCCCGCCCGGAATCAGCGCCATCTCGTTCAGACGAAACGACAGAAGCACGGCTTTCTTCAGCCACTGGTTGACCTTCCAGGAACTGGGCCCAGGTGCGCCTTCGATCTTTTCCGCGACGCGGAGTTTGCCCGTGTCGAGAAGCTGCAAGGCCGCTTCGACGGCCTCGCGGACCTCACCTTGCGTCCTTGTATCGACATTGGCGCGATCCTCGAAAGCGGCGTCGATAATTGTTTCGAGATCGTCCATCGAAGTCTCCGGTAAGAGGTAAAGTCAGTGAGGCACAGTTTTGATGGCCGCGCGCGGTTGGAAATGGCTCCTAGAGCGTTTGCCCTCCACGTGGAATCGCGTGATCGAGAAGGAATCGCTCAAATTCAAAGCGTTGAAGCAAGTCCCGAAAAGTTGCAGACGTTTTGGAAAAGATCATAGGACAAAACAAAAAGATAGTGACCATCAGCGATTCATCTTGAGGCGATCCTGCTACCTAGACGTCAGTCCCGCCGGACGTGTCCTGGAAGAGGGCCATCAAGAACAGCGCAAGATCGCTTGTCACGAAATCGATATGTGGCGGCACGGCCTCGCTGGTAATCTCGAAGGCGTCGCGATGATCCATTTGCCCTGGCTTGGGAACGACAAGCACGGTCGTCATTCCCCTTTCATGGGGAATAATGAGATTTCTCGCAAGGTCCTCGAACATAACAGCCTGCGCCGGATCGACCATGTGCCTTTCAAAGAATCGTTCATAGGTCGCAGCCTGGGGCTTCGGCACGAAATCGGCTGCGGCAATGTCAAAAATATCTTCGAACATCGCCTTGAGGCCAAGCGCATCGGCGGTCCGCAAGGCGTGCTCGCGCGAGCCATTTGTCAGAATAAGCTTGCGACCAGGCAGGGCGGCGATCGCGGATGCGAGAGCAAGATTAGGAAGAAGCGAGGAGCGGTCGATGTCATGCGTGAAATCGAGAAAATCATGTGGGCCTACGTCATGTTCCTCCATCAGACCACGCAAGGTCGTGCCGTAGCGCTGATAATAATATTTTTGCAAGGCGCGCGAGGATAGGCCGTCCAGCCCGAAAAGATGCGCCAGGAACAGCGTGATCCGCTGGTCGATCTTCGGCCACAAATCGCTATCGGCCGGATAAAGTGTATTGTCGAGATCGAAGACCCAGGTGTTGATGTGCGATACAGCATCGGCGAGAGATGCGGTTTCGCCGTTTGCAACTGGTTGCGTCTCGGGTTCTAGCGCGGCATCGCCGGCAGGTTCCGTTTGCGGCTCACCAGAAAGATCTTTCAAAAAGGGTCTCGTGTCGTTCACCGTGTAATCAGAGTCCCGGCGCCGTGATCGGTCAAAAGCTCGATAAGCACGGCATGGGGCATCTTGCCGTCGAGAATAACGACTCCTTCGACGCCCTGCTCCAGCGCATAGATACAGGTTTCGACTTTCGGGATCATGCCGCCGGTGATCGTGCCGTCGGCGATAAGCGCATGAATTTCATCGATACACAATTGCTTGATCAAATTCTTGTCGCGGTCAAGCACGCCTGGCACATCGGTCAGCAACAGCAGCCGCTTCGCCTTGAGCGCGCCAGCGATGGCGCCGGCAAAAGTATCGGCGTTGACATTATAGGTCTCGCCATCCTCGCCTTGCGCGACCGGCGCGAGGACGGGGATGAGCTCGCGCCCGAGCACCTGATCGAGCACGGTCTTATCCACCTTGGCCGGCTCGCCTACGAAGCCAAGATCGACGTCATTGCTTATCCGCGCCACCTTGCTCGCAATCACCATATTACCGTCCTTGCCGCAAAGGCCGATCGCGCGGCCGCCTTCGGCATTGATGAAGCCGACGATCTGCTTGTTGATCGAACCGGCCAGCACCATCTCCACAATTTCCATGGTGGCCTTGTCGGTGATCCGCAGGCCATCCGAAAACGCCGACTTAATACCGAGCTTGCCGAGCATCGCACCGATCTGCGGGCCGCCGCCATGGACGACGACAGGATTGACCCCGGACTGTTCAAGCAAAACCATGTCGCGCGCGAAATCCCGCGCAACCGTCTCGTCCCCCATGGCATGGCCGCCATATTTGACGACGACGATCGCTTCGTCATAGTGCAACATATGCGGCAGGGCCTGCATCAAGATCGCGGCTTGCTGTTGCGCCCGCGCTTGCGCTTGGTCCTGCGGGATAGGATCAGGTTCGTTCATCAGCTCTCGTCTCTAGAGCATGACCCCTGGACAAGATCATGCGACAAAACAAAGACATAGAGACCATGAGCAATTCCTTTTGAAGCGATCATGGTCTAAGTCAACCGGTGCGAGTTCTATCCGCTCGTTGTGACAAGCTCAACGCAAGAGAAAAATGCCGGGCAACCGCCACGCCGGCAGCGGTCTGCTCGGAATAACCGCTAGAGCGCTTCCCGCTCAGATTCAAAGAGTTGGAGCATGTCATTATCGAAAAAGTCGAGCATTTTTTCGGGACATGCCCTAGGGCGAAGGACGTGCGCAACGCTATCGAAACACGATCCTTCCTTCGATCTTCGCGTTGATCAGCTTCGCCGCCGCGATGTAATCAATCACATCGAGGGCGATAAGCCTGGTGCCGGAATCCGCGCTCACATGCGTCTTGCCCGCGAGCATCCCATAGCCATCGCCGCCAAGCGCCATGAAATCATTGGTTGCGAGCTTGTAGTCGCGGCTGACGTCGAGCGCCTCGCCGTTGATTGTCACCGTTTTCACGCGTGCCCCAGGCGGCGCCGCCGGATCGACAACAATGGAGAGCCCAGAAACTTGTGGAAACCGTCCCGCATAACGCTCGATCTGAGAAAACCCGTTTTCAAGTGCATCCAGAAGGGCTTTGCCCGGAACATTTGTCACCATTGTCTTGTTGCCGAAAGGAAGCTCATCGAGGATATCGCGCTTCAAGAGTCTGGTGCCTGCCGGATAGATCCTATTCCCCCGGATGCCGCCTCCGTTGACAATGGCAACGTCGGCCATTGCAGCCTTGCGGAGCGCGTCGGCAAAGAGATCGCCGATCGCACACTCCCCCGAGCGCAGAGCCTCCGCGCGGCTGTCGAGAGGCGTGGCAAGGGTCGCTATCTCAACGTCGAACAGCCGATTCAATCCGGCGTTGTACATCTGGACTTTGGCAAGCATCGCCGGATCGGAACTGGTCTTCGCGGTATCGATGACGCGAAAATTTGGCCACCATGAGCGATTTGCTTCGCCCCGCTTTAGAGTGACATCAATGTCGACAACCGTGACATAATTTGCGTCCTGCTCGGACTCGACGAGCGCGGTGCGGCCATCGAAATCAATATGCAGATCGTGATTATGGCCAGACAGCACAAGATCGACGGCATGCGAATTCATCAGAGCGGTGCCTGTCATCTTGTCGGCATGCACGATCGCGATCACCAGATCGGCCCCCGCCGCGCGCGCGCTTTTGGCGTTGGCAAGGACCACCGGTATCGTCGGCGCGAAGGCAAGATCGCCGGGACGCGAGGCGCTCGCCGTTGCTTCATAGGCGGCGCCAATGGGAAACGGGCCTGGCTTACCCGGTTGAAATAAGCCTCCTTGCCGAAGTCGAACTCATGATTGCCGGGAACGAAAGCATCGAGTCCCACATCATTGAAGAGATCGACCATGTGGGCGCCTTGGTCGAAGCTCGACAACAAGCTCGGCGACAGCGTATCGCCGGCGTGGACGCAAATAAGATGGCAGTTCTCGGCGAGCGCTCTGGCGCGTTCCGCCTTTACCACTGCCGCGAAACGCGCCATGCCGCCGCGTCCGTCTTTTTCTTCGATCCGGTAGATATCGTTGACCAGAAGAAAGGAAACATGCACGGCGGAGCCGTCGTCACGTGCGGCAAGCGTTGAGGGCACGGCGGCACTCGCGCCCGCGGCCAAGATCGATGCAACAGTCTGACGGCGGGAGAACTTGTGCATTCTTGCCCCCTGCTTGCCCCCTGTGCGCGCGGTGAAGCCCAACTCCTATTATAGAAAGTTCGTCAAGCCAAGGCGTAACATCCCGCATAGCCTCCCGGGACCTCGACCGGGTTGGCGACAACAGAGGCTAGCGAGGGCAAAAAGCAATTGGGCTCGGCAAGGATCACATAGCGCTCCCCGGTCAATTCGACCGAGAAATCCTTCAGATGCTCGGAGATTCCAACGCCAAGCGCCTTCAGAATAGCCTCCTTGCAGGTCCAGATTTTGTAGAAGGACTGGAGCAGCCTGCTGTTCTCTTGACCTTCGAGAGCACGATATTCGGCATCTGAAAAGAAGGATCGCGCCAATTCCAATTCGCCGCCTGCCCTGCGCATCAATTCGATGTCAACGCCGATGGGGCGGCTGTCCGACAATCCGATCAATGCCCAAGATCCCGAATGGGAGACATTGAAATGCGGTCCCCCGATCCCGGCCAAGCCGGGCTTTCCGTAAGGTCCTTCCGCAAACAGGATTTGGTCTGCTGGAACGCCTGTCGCCTCGCTCAGCAGAGCGCGCAAGACCGCGCGGGTCAGGGCGAACATTATCCGATCCTGCGCATGGAGAAAGCGGTTGGCCCGGTTCTGTTCGGCGGCAGAAAGCGTGGTCCANNCTCCTCGTTCAGCGTTTAACCCCATCTTCCTCACCGAAATTGAAACCCCGCCGGAACCGGCGGGGCCCGCGAGCCAAAGCACGACGCCAGCACTGTGCGCGCTTGGCAAGGTCAGCCGCTTAATGGGCAGCGCGTGGCCGTCCGCCATGTCGTTTCCGGACCCGGCAGGATGATCGTCCGGCGCTCAGCGATCTTTTGGCCCAGAACGATCGCCACCTTCCGGCGCGAATCCCTCCCGGTTGTCCTGGCCATCGCGTCCCCACGCCCAATGCTCGTGGCCATCGCCCCACTTGGCGAAATGGTGATGGAAAATAAGACCATGCGCGAGCAGCGGCAGGCGATGCTTTTGTTCATCGTTCAAACTCGCATAAAGAGGCGCCGCCGCGTCCGCGATCGCTTGTAGATTTTGGCCCCGCGCCACCGCGCTTTCGCCGCGGTGCCGCAACCGGTCAATGAGACTTGCGGACTTGGGCTCGTCCTTGAATTTTTCACGCCGCTCCAAGGCGCTCTTCGCGGCAGCGCGCAGCGAGGACTCAACGGCGGGCCAGAGCTTCTCCTGGTCCGGCGACAGTTTCAAACCGGCATGGAGGGCGGCAATGCGCGCGTCAAGGAAAGCGGCGCGATCGGCGGGCGAGAAAACATGCTGTTCCGCTTGGGGAGGAACGTTGGCAGGGGGTTGTTGCGCGTGGCCGCTAAAGGCGCCAAACGCGACGCCGGAACCAACAACGGCGATCATAGTCAAGACGGCAGGCAAACCCGGTTTCATGGGAATTCTCCGTTTCGGTTATTGCATGATCCGCGATTATGGTTTCGACAGTCGCGCGACCATGTCCATCTGCACCACGGAAGCAATAGACAAGGGTGCCGAAGGCTTCAAATGAAGCTTTCGTCATGTTCTCTAATCCCTAAGCAAAGCCGCGCGGGCCGCAATGGTAACCGGCTTCAATGCAAATGGCGCATTCCCATTAACGCGGGCTCAAGGGCAGAGGTGCATAGTGAAAGTGAAATTTCTATCAAACCGGGCGTGGATGGAGGCCCGTCTCGGCCATGCCGCCAAGGAAGCAAAACAACACCGCCGATTTCGGCGATATTCTCTCCTCGTTCGATCGGAGGGAGACCGAGGAAGCACCGGCACCGCTGCGCCGGGCCCGGCGGCCAGAGCCAGAATTGGAGGCCGAGCCCGTCGACTCGCCGCGTCCGAAAAACCGGCTGCGGCGCCTGTTGCGAAATATATCCCTGCCCTGGCCCACCGGCATCGGCGGCCTTATCGGCGGCTTTGGTCCGCGCCCCCAAGCGCCCTATGCCGAGGAAGCCGCCGAAGCGCAAACCGCTTCCCCGGTCGAGCCCCCGCTATGCGAGCCCCCGAAACCAGAGACGGAGAAACTGGAGGCCGCGAGAATTGAGCCGGCGAAGACCGAAGATCAAGCCATCGCCGAAGAACTAGGCTTGAGCCCGGATCTCGCGATCGTTGATCTTCAGCGCCTTCGCCGCGATTTCGCCAAGAAAAATCATCCCGATCGTTTTGAACCCGCCCGCCGCACAAACGCTGCGCGGCGAATGTCAATCGCCAATATGCTCATCGATGAGCAGATGCGTCAAAACCGCTCCCCCCGCTAAGATGGTGAGAGAAAACAGAGTGACAGGGAGCATGAGCGATTTATCTTAAAGCAACCATCGTCGAGAGCATGTCTCGAAAAAGTAGTTCGACTTTTTCGACTCTGGAATGCTCCAACTCTTTGACTCTGAGCGCTTCCTTCTCGATCAGATGAGTCCATCTGGCGGGCAAGCTCTTCCCTAGGTGAGCGGCAGCTCTTTGCAATCTTCGACCACCGACCACTTCGTGCCGGCTGGGTTTGTTCTTACGAAGATAATACCCTCGGAGGCGCTCACCATATTGCCCCGGTCGTCGGACCCCGTATCATACACAAGTTGGAAATTGTATTGATCGGCTTCCGGTATGCCAGTCGGGTTGTTTGTGGCGAGCGGAATAAGGGCAAAGCCCGCGTTTTCGAGCTTTTGACCCGCCTGAATTTCGGCTTCCGCAACGTATTTCACGCCCATGGCCTTCCCAAATCTAGGATCCTTATTTACAAAACGGCGATCCCAGCCATAGATGCCCTTAGACTTCCCGTCCACGGTGGTCTGGTCGACATAAAAGCGTCCTGGGTCGAATTTGAAAGAGTTATTATACTTTGTATTGTCGACGGATTCGATTTTGAAGATAGCGAAGCCCTCGTTATTTTTCGCTTGCTGTGCGCCGCTCGGCGTCTCGTAAGTTTTGCAGACGCCGACCTGGTGATAGGTGATCGTCGTAGGAGTACTGGCACTGCGGCCGCATCCAGATAGCGCGATCGACCCCGCGACAAGCATTGGAACCGACAAAAAACACTTCGTTGAAGCTTTCATAGTACTCTTTTCCTTAAGCGAGTTGGTTACCCGGCCATTGTCGAGGCCGAGGGTCGGGGCGGCCCGTCAAATCATTAGATGTGCGGGTACCCGTCACTGCCGCTTGACTCTGACGTGCCAAGGGATTTCTACGTGCTCTTTTTAGCAGCCTATGGAGCACTCAACAGTGCTTGGGAGGGGTCGAGGCAATGACGAGGTAGACGAGCAGACCGATCATGATCGCACTTAAGATCAAGTCGAGTATGAAGATGGACATTGGATAATCCTTTTGGCACATCACTGGCCGCCAGAAGAGCATCGGGATTTTTTAATCGCGAATGCATTCCCTGCATTGATCTATCGCAATTTCCCCGCAAACCGATCGCTACTTCGCCGGAACTTACTCCGACTCTTAGATGTTGAGCTGCGTCCTTATCGATCAAATGATTCTATTTGATCTGGACGCGCTCTAAGCCCAACCGGCATTCGGAATTCACAAGGCGCCGAAGCGTGGGTTCGTCGCGTTCCGGCTCGCTTATTTCGTAGCGCGAGGAAAAGCGAAGCGGACGAGCTGACAAGGGTAGCATGGGAGCGGCTGGCTACGCTCTTGCCGGGCAAGGCGTTTGATCCAGGTCATACCAACCGCCCTAAGTT
>PLUZ01000359.1 GCA_003162995.1 Methylocapsa sp.
TGTCCAAACCTCGGGGGAACAATGGCTCTTGAGTGCCAGCCAAGCTAGCGCTCGAGTCGAAGCATTTTTGGTGAGCGCGGAGAGCCAATCCGCACGGCAGGAATGGCCGTAGCGCTCGTGCCCGAGTTCAGATAATAATATTTAATAGTTAGCATGGAGTGNNGGCGGGCGTGCGGTCCCTTATCGACCTTTATCCCCTCAGCTCCTATGTGGATTGGGCAGCAAAGCGCAACTGCGACCCCATTCTGGATGTGTTCAAGCAGCTTTTTCCGCCGTCCGGCGACGCCCTCGAACTCGCGAGCGGCAGCGGCGCGCATATCAACTATTTCGCGCCGCATTTCCCGCACATCCGGTTTCAACCCTCCGATTACGACAAAGACCTGTTCGAGGCGATCCGGAAAATGCAAGCCGAGAGCGCCAACGCCAATGTCTGGGACCCCGTCCATATCGACCTCGCCAAGCCGGAGACCTGGCCGGACGCCACGTCGCATCGCTACGATGTCATCTTCGCCATCAATCTGTTTCAAGTCGCGCCCCTCGCGATCGCGGAGAGCGTGACGCAAATCGCCGCGCGGGTCCTGAAGGAAACCGGCTTCCTGGCGATTTACGGGCCGTTCAAGATAGACGGAAAATACGCGGCGCCATCCGACGAGGCTTTCGACCAAGAGCTACGCGCGGCGAATGCTCCGGAATGGGGACTGAAGGATGTCAGGGATGTCGAAAAAGCCGCCAACACACATGGCATCATCCTGACGCAGCAGTTGGCGTTGCCGGCCAATAATTTTATGCTTGTTTTCGGCAGGCTGTAAGCCTCGCTCGCGAATGCAACGGATGTGGCGCCGATTTTCGGCTGTTCACGCCACATAACTCTCCGGCAATTCCATCGGGCCGCCGTAATAGCTTACGTAGCGCTCTTCCAAATCGGCAAGCGGCATGATTGTGAAGACGTCGGTTGTTCGAAACTGCAAGTCGATCACCGCACCATCGCCGAATTTCGCCCCGGCGCGCAGATAAGCCTTGAGCAGGGGAGGCAGCGCACCCACGCCCTTGCGCGCATCGATCGCGTTGCCGTCCAGGATCGCCATATTAACGCTCCTCCCGGCAAGAGGGCGGACGCTCCATTCCTCGCTCGCCAGCGCGTGGTGATGCAGGAAGCTCAAGGGCAGAGAGAGCGCTAGCGGATTCACTCCGGGCAGGCTCGCGCAGCCGATGAGCACGTCGATATGATGATATTTCGCGTAAGACCAGAGGCCGCGCCATAAAAGCTCGATGACGCGCTTTGATCGATAGTCCGGATGGACGCAAGAGCGGCCAAGCTCCAAGAAGCGCTTGCGAGGATGGCGGGCGAGCAAGGGCGCGATATCGAATTCGGTTTCGCTGTAAAAGCCCTGGTGTCTTGCCGCAATATCCCCGCGAAGAAGGCGATAGACTCCAACGACTTTCGGTTTCCTGCGGCCTAAGCGATTGAGCTGATCTCTATCGATGACAAGGAGATGATCGCAGAATTTATCGAAAGGACAGATATCCCGCCTCGTCAACGCGGCGCTTTGGTGAGGAATGGCCTGGCCTTCATCGTAAAAGACCTTGAACCGCAGCCGCTGCGCCTTGCGGATCTCCCGGCTCGTCGTCGCGAGCCGGACTTCAAACGGGCCAAACCGCCCAAGCACCACCGGCAGGCCGGACAAATCGCGTGCGATGCGGTTTGGTCTTATGAAGGAAGCCGTGTGCCGGACAACCGCGCCGAAACCGAAAGGCGTAGCGATGTTCCACATGAACCGGCGAATCTCTTCTCAAAGTGCGGGAATCAAATCTAGAAGCCGGATACGAAGGTTTGATGACGAAAAGGCTGGCTTCGCGCGAAGGACACATGGCGGCGTTGTCAACAAGCGTTGTCATCAAACTGCAGGCTAGCGATTGTAAAGGGGGCCAATCACACTGCCAACCTGCGGCGAATCATGGCTTATCTTCGCGCCACGGCACTCATTCTTGCCTCGCTCTTGTTTTTGTGTCTCGCTCCCCTGCAATGGGTCGCGCTGCGGCGGCGCTGGCCGCTGCGCCTTTTGCTGCCCGTCGCGTTCAGCCGGACGCTCGCCGCATTGCTCCGTCTGGACGTCGTCACGGAGAGCGCAAAACTGCCAGAGGGGCCTCGTCTGATTGTCGCAAATCATTTGTCTTGGCTAGACATCGTCGCGGTTTGCTGCATCGAGCCGGTCTGTTTTCTCGCCAAGCGGGAGATCGGGTCTTGGCCGGTCTGTTCCACTTTCGCGCGCCTGCAGGAAACCGTTTTCGTGGATCGCCAACGGCGCCGCTCGATCCCCGGCGCCAATGCGGCGATGGCCCAAAGAATGCTCGCGGGCCGTCCCATGCTGCTTTTCCCAGAAGCCACGACCGGTGACGGCTCGGCACTCCGCAAATTTCATAGCTCGCATTTGGCCGCCGCGCGCGATCTCCTTGCCAAGGCTGACTGGGTCGACACAGTCTGGGTGCAACCTGTTGCGATCCGCTATTCAACACCCACGGCGGCATGGTTCGGCGACGCGACCTTACTTCCGCATCTTTGGGCCGTTCTCAAGGGCGAGCCGATCCGCTGCGATCTCGTGTTTGGCAAGCCGCTCGCCTATGCGCGGGGAGACAATCGCAAGGTGATCACCGGTCACGCCGCATCCGCCGTCGCCGGCATGCTCGCGTCCATGACGCGAACGATCGAGCCGGACCTCGCCGCGCGGGCCGAGACGCCGGCCTTCGATCCCCTCGCGGCGAACTCCTAGAACATGATCCAAAAAAGTTGCAGCCTTTTTGGATAAGATCATGCGGCAAAAACAATGAGATAGAGACCATGAGCGATTCATCTTGAAGCGATCATGGGCTAGATCTGGCCCGCCCCATCAACCAATCAGACCGGCCATGAGTGCGACTCATAGGGCCGCGAATCCCTCATCCCCTGATTCGCGGCGTGCAATGGGCTGTGCACAATCTCCTTGTGCGGGCCTTGCCAGGCCTCTAGACCGGCTTTGTTACGTTTTGTAACCGGAATTGACAATATCTTATAAGTCTCTGATAAAAAATAAATTTCCTTGTTTTTGCGAGGCTTGCGGCAAGGGTTTCCAAGGCAACCGCGACGATCCCCTTTTGCTCCTTCCCGCGCATGATGCTATGCCACGATATACTCATATTGATCCAATGCGGCCGAGAAGCGGCAAGCAAGAGCCAACCGCCCGATGCCAGACCTGCCAATCGCCTCGTGAACTCATCTGGACCGCCGAAGACGCACGTGCAAAAGACCCACAGCCTCGCCGACTATGCAACGAAGCGCTTCCGGCTTGCGGGGAAGGCGTACCTCGACCTCGGAGACCCTTTTTTCGCGCCGATCGACACGTTGCGGCGTGAAGCCGAGTTAAATGGCCGGCGTTTCGTCAGTTTCGCCAACTACGATTATCTGGGGCTGGCGTCCCACCCCGTGGTTAAAGCGGCGGCGGCCGTGGCGCTGGAGAAGTTTGGAATCGGTGCGCTTGGTTCCCGCCTCGTCGGAGGCCAGCGCTCCTCGCATCGCAGTTTGGAGACCGGCCTCGCCAAATTCCTCGGAGTCGAGGACGCTTTGACCCTGGTCAGCGGCTATCTCACCAATGTGACGACGATTTCGCATATCCTTGGATCGCACGATGCGCTTTTCATCGATGAATTGTCGCATAACAGCATTGTCAGCGGAGCCAAGGGCACCTCGGCAGAAACCATCATTTTCCGCCACAACGATCTCGACCATCTCGATTTCCTTTTGCGCGAAAAGCGCGCCAATTACCGGAATGCTCTCGTCGTCGCCGAGGGCCTCTACAGCATGGATGGCGACGTCGCCGATCTTGCCGGACTTGTCGAACTCAAGGAGCGTCACAAGGCGTGGCTCTTGATCGACGAGGCCCATTCGCTCGGAGTGCTCGGAAGCGAGGGACGCGGCCTGTGGGAACATGCCGGTGTCGATCCGCAACAAATCGATCTCATTATCGGGACTTTGTCGAAGACTCTGTGCTCTTGCGGCGGTTTCGTCGCCGGCAAGGAAGCGGTGATCTCTTGGTTGCGCTATACGCTCCCCGGATTTGTGTATAGCGTCGGCCTCTCGCCCGTTATATCGGCTGCGGCGGAGACGGCTTTGCAATTGATGCAGCAAGAGACTTGGCGGATTGAGCGGTTGCGCCAAAACGCCGAACTCTTCGTGGATCTCGCGCATGATGTGGGGCTTGATACGGGACCTGCCATCGGGCGTGGCGTCGTGCCGATCCTATTCTCCGACAGCCATGAGACTCTGGCTGCGTCCAGTCATTTGATGGAACACGGCTATTATGTGCCGCCGATCATTCAAATCGGGGTGCCGAAAGACCAACCGCGTCTGCGTTTTTTCATCTCGGCTCTGCACACCGAGGCGGAGATTAGGGGTGTGACGGAACTCTTGGCGAAGCGGACGACCCAGCGTGAAGCACCCGCTCGTTCGCTGACCGAGGCTGGCTGACGGCGGCGCCAATTTTCGATTTGGCGAATTTTCGCCTGCCACCCATGATATGTCTCTCATACATGCGGCCGGTCACCACGGCGCAACGCCCGGGCTCGACAAAACAAAGATAGGCCGATGAGCGAGAACAAAGATAAGATCGAGATCATTCCGGCGAACGGGCTGCGAAACTTTCTCGCTTTTTGCCAGGTCCCCCGGCTCCTTTATAAGGGCCAACCCGGCTTCGCGCCTCCCCTCGATGCCGAGCGCTGGACCATGTTCGCGCACAAGCTCAATCCGCATTTCAAGCTCGTCCGATCGCAAACCTGGCTAGCCCGCAAGAATGGCAAGCTCGCCGGGCGGATTTCCGCCCAGATCTACAACGAAGAGTACACACCGCTTGGTGCGTCGCGGGCGCAATTTGGGTGTCTCGATGCAATTGACGACGACGCAGTTGTCGCGGCCCTGACGCGAGCCGCCGAAGATTGGCTCCGCCAACAGGGCGCCACGCTCATGCATGGGCCTTTCTCGCCGTCCATCAACGCCGAGATGGGGCTGCTCGTCCAGGGCTTCGAAGCCACGCCCATGGTGTTCATGCCCTGGAATCCACCCTATTTGGTCGAGTCCTTGGAGCGCCTAGGCTACACCAAAGCGCGCGACGTTATTTCCTACCGTTACGATGTCGGCGAAAAAGACCGGCAGGCCAGCCCAAGCATTATGGAGCGGCCAGAATGGCGCAAGAGGCTCAATATCCGGACCCTCGATCTTAAGAACATGGCCAAGGAAGCGCAGATCATCGTCGATATATTCAACGATGCCTGGAGCGAAAATTGGGGCTTTGTTCCGTTCACGCTCGCCGAATTCATGTCGAGCGCCGACGGGCTCAAATTGGTGATGCCGCCGGAAGGCGGCTTCATGGTCGAACTCGACGGCGAGCCGCAGGCCTTCGGCGTTATTCTGCCGAACCTGCATGAGATAACCGCCGATCTCGGCGGCCGACTGTTGCCTTTCGGCCTGCCGCGCGTCATCTCGCGGATTAGGAACCATACCTTTGTGTCCGGGCGGCTCGCGCTCTTTGGTATTCGCCGCGCCTTGCACCGCAAGGCCGCGGGCGGCGCGGTCATTCTGGCTTTTATCGAGGAAATGCGCCAACGCAGCAAATCGAGTTCATTCGAACACGTCGAATTCGGCTGGGTTTTGGAGGATAATTTCGGCATGCGCCGGCCGATCGAGCTCTCCGGTGCGAAAATCGATAAGGTCCACCGAGTCTATGAGAAAAGTCTCGCGGCTTGACCCGTCAACGGAAAATGGAGGCCAGTCCACGCGGGAGCGAAGCGAACCCAAATGGAGCGTTCTGGTGAAGGCAGCAAGGACTCAATCGTCCGGCAATGCGACGCACCGGCACTCTTTCTATGAAAGGACGATCACCTCATGAGCTTTCAAGCTTTTGATCGCAGTAACATCGAATCGCGTGCACCTCAGACTTCTTTCATTCCCACCACCTTGCCGCGCCCGCATCCTTTGCGCCGGCGCGCGATCTTGGCAGCGCATCCGGAAGTCGCAAGTTTGATCGGGCAGGACCCGGTAACGGCTGCCATCACCCTCGCGACCGTGATTGGACAGACCCTGATCGCGGCAGGTCTCGGCTCTCTCGGCCTTGAATATTGGTGGGTGGCCTTGCTTGCCGCCTTTTGCATCGGCGCCTTCGCCAATCATGCGATGTTCGTCGTCATCCACGACGCGACCCACAATTGCATCTTCAAAGCCAATGCCCTGAACAAATGGGCCGCAATTCTCGCTGATTTGCCGAACACTTTTCCATCCGCGATGGGATTTCGCTGCTACCACATGAAGCACCATTCGCATCTCGGAGATTATGATTTCGATGCCGATTTGCCGAGCCGTTGGGAAGCGCGCCTATTTGGCAACAGCGCGCTTGGCAAGGCGGCTTGGATGTTCCTGTTCCCTGTGCTGCAGCTCACCCGTCTTGGCCGGCTGAAAGGCACGGTGCCGATGTGGAGCCGCTGGACACTCATCAATGGTGTCTGCGTTTTCCTCTACGATCTCGCCATTTTCCTGTGCTTCGGTCCGAATGCGCTTCTCTATCTCTTCGCGTCATTCTGGTTTTCGGTCGGCGGCTTGCATCCGCTCGCCGCACGCTGGATCCAGGAGCATTTTACACAAGATCCGGCGCAGGAGACGTTCGATTATTACGGACCCTTGAATCTCATCGCGCTCAACATCGGCTATCACAACGAGCATCATGATTTTCCGGACGTGCCCTGGTCACGGCTGCCGCAGCTAAAGCAGATGGCACCGGAGTTTTACGCCGGTCTGAAAACACATAAATCGTGGGGCGGACTGTTGCTCAAATTCATCCTCGAACCGCAATTCACTTTGTACACGCGGGTCGATCGCAGCGCCGGCCGGAAGTCTGGTTAACCGGCCTCGTTAAGCTGATCCGTCGCCGGCAAACCCTCCAGAAAAGGCGTCGTTTTGGGTGTGCGCTTCCAGGTTTCGGAAGCCCCAAAAACCGTCTTCAGAATGGAGGGTGCATTTGAGAGGCTGACATAGATCATCAAGGGGATCAGCGAAGCGAGGGTCGCGAGATAGCGCCAAAACGAGCCTCGCCGCAAGATTACATAAGGAACGAGCGTCATGCCAACCCCGATGATCAGGACCAAGGCCGTGATCGTCCCGATGCCCACCAGATAGGGGGCGAGATCGCCGCCCCGGATGACCGCGCAGAGAGCCAAGGAAAGGCAGGCGAGCGCAACGCACGGATAAAACGTCTGGATGAGGATCAGGAAACTCGCCGACAGCTTTCGCCAAATCGGCCATTTGGCCGTCCAAACCTCGCTGAGGAGCTTGCGGGCCACCTGCACAAAGCCGTTCGACCAGCGTCTTTGTTGCACCTGCCAATGCGAAACTTTTTCGGGAACGAGACCGGGCACGGCCGGCTCCATCGCAAAAATTCCGTGCCATCCGGCGATTTCGGCGCGAATGGTAAGATCGAGATCCTCGCAGAGCGAATAGCCCGCCCAGCCGCCAGCCGCCTCGATGGCCGCGCGGCGCCAGACCCCGCCGGTGCCGTTGAATTGAAATAGCCAGCCGGCACGAAAGCGCGTTGCCTGCTCAATGACGAAATGCGCATCGAACATCAGGCCCTGAGCGCGGGTCAGCCAATTGGTCCGGTAGTTTGCGAATTCGCAACGCGATTGCACGAAACTCGCGCTTGGATCGGCGATCAAAGCGGGAACGACCGCCCGAAGCCAATTCGCTGGCGGCCGGAAATCGGCGTCGAGAACCGCGACAAAAGGGGCATCCGACTGAGCGAGACCGGCGGCCAAGGCGCCCGCTTTGTAGCCACGGCGATCCATCCGGTGCAGGTGTGAAATAAGATAGCCTTGCGCATGCAATTCACGGACGACAGCGTTGGCAATCACGGTCGTTTCGTCCGTGCTGTCATCGAGAAGCTGAATATGCAGCCTGTCTCGCGGCCAATCCAGCGCGGCGGCCGATCTCAAGCAATCCGCAACCATCGCAGGTTCGTTGAAAACCGGGATTTGCACCAGAATAAGCGGGAGACTGGCTTCGCTCAGAACCGCTGTGGAAAGGGGCTTGCCAAGCAACCTGCCGGTGCTTTGCTCAAAAATATTGATCCCGATCAGAATCAGAAAGCCGCCACCGACAAACAGAAGCCCGCAGAAGGCGGCGAGCAAGCCGATCTCGCATCCGATTCTGAAGAGTTCCAGAAAACTCAAGCGCCAACCCCCGTAACACAGTCACTTCCGGTCTGCTGCCCTGCCCATCGCATGGGCTTGAGACTAAAAAGCGTCTTTCAACTTACGAAAGCGCCTTTAATCCTCCTGAGCCCGGCATTCGGCCCGGACTGTCTCTCGCGACGGTCAGGCGGCTGGCTGGTGCAAGCAACGGAACCCCTCATACGAGCCACAAGAATGGACTCTACTTTAACGTTGAACCCCAAAAGCACGGTTTCAACAACAAACAAATTGCAACAAATTGTTTCAGGAATTGAGTGATTGGGGTGATTAACTTTAAGAATGAGTGAAGGATCTTCCGCGGGAACGGAAGGTCATAAGGAATCGTTAACGAATACGCTCTTCTGTTTGCGGAATGTTAACCCTGAAACGCGCCATAACTTTATCCACAAGCCGAATTGGCAGGATGCGGGAGACGCGCGCCAGCAAATACAGAGATCTCGGAAAAGCGATGACCGCCCTGCCCCGTTCGAGACCTCGTTGAATGAGGAGCGCTGCCTCACTGCCGGTCATTTCGAGCGGTTTTATGGCATCAATGCTATCGTTCAGCGGGGTCTTCACAAAGCCGGGGATAATCAGACTGACTCGCACGCCGCTGGCCTCGATGCGGCCGCGCAAGGATTCGCTATAGGCGTGGACCGCCGCCTTCGTTGCGCAATAAGACGGCGCATAGGGCAACCCGCGCAAACCCGCGATCGAGCCAATGAAGGCAATTTGGCCAGCTCCGCGCCCGCACATCGGTGCGATCAAGGGTTCAACCGTGTTTAAGACACCGATAAGGTTAACGCCAATAATGGCGCGGACCGCCTGCGGGTCCTCGGCGATGTCTCCGGGGGCGAGGCCCGTTGTGATGCCCGCATTGGCAATGACGAGATCGAAGGGACGCCGTGCGTCGGCGGCCTTGATCCATTCCGACATAGCATCTTGATCGCGCACATCCAATTGGCCGAGGCTGACGTCGGCGCCTTGCGCGCGGGCGGCGGCGGCAACATCCTCCAGCCGTTCACGGTCGCGCCCGATCAAAGACAGGGACACCCCTTGGCGCGCGTAAACCAGCGCGAGCGCACGGCCAATACCGCTCGATGCGCCGGTGATAAGGATGGAGCGTGGCTGCATTTCAGCTGATTAGGTTTGCGTTTTTGTGCTGAACGGCCGCTTCCGCCAAAATCACAAGGTCATCGCTCCGGCCGCGCGCGGTCAACCGGAGAATGAGTTCTGGTTTTGGGACCCAAGCGCTGCGCAGGACACGGCCCATTACGCGAATGCCATCGCCTGCCAGCACCGGCCGCAGAAACTTAGCCGAAAGCCGCGAGATGAACAGATCCCGCCGCCACCCCATGATCAAGGGTTCGAAACAGGAGAGCATCAGCATGCCATGCACAGGCGGCCCGGCGAGACCTGCCGCCTTTGCTGCTTCCGGGTCGAGATGCAGGGGATTGTCGTCGCCGGAAACGGCCGCATAACGCGCGAGCGCTTCCTGCGCGAAAGGCCCGAAGTTTTGGGCGCCGATCTCATCGCCGGCCCTTGGCCAGTCCGGCGGCGGCGCCCCTGGCGCGGCGTCGATCATATGTCCGTTTCCGCGACAAGCCGCACAATCCGCAAGACGGTTTCGAGACGGGCGCAAATCTCCCCACCTGCGGTGGAAACCACCATTTTCAAAATCAGGCGCGGCGGCTTTTCACTGGCCTCGATCTCGACGTCGAGGACATAATCGGTGTTAATGTGCAGGCTTCTTTCATAGGCAAAGCTCTGCGACTCGTGAACCGGCAGAAAGCCTTCGCCGCCGGTCAATTGCAAGATCAAGCCGCGAATCGCTGGAAGCGCAAGCCAGCGGAAAGGGAAGGTGAGAGGGACGAAATCGCCGGTCCCGATGCCTCCCGTCTCGCGCAAAAACCCAGCGACCTCGCCAGGTTCAGTCCTAACCTCGATCGCGGGGAGGCGAACCGGTGCATTCTCGCCTGGCTCCGGCGCCAAGCCGGAGGCGGCCGCCGCTTGCGCAGGATCGCACGCGGTCATGCCGCGACGGCGCGCCGGACGATGAGGCTTGCATTAATCCCTCCAAAGGCGAAGGAATTGGTTAGGGCCGTCCTTATCGGCATGGGACGCGCCTCGTTTGGCACCGCATCGACGGGGCATTTGGCGTCGGCCTCGCGCCAGTTGATGGTTGGCGGCGCGATATTCTCGCGAACGGCACCAATCGTCACGACAAGCTCGAGCGCTCCGGCAGCTCCCAGCGCATGCCCATGAATGGGTTTGGTCGAGGACACCGGGAGCTTTGCCAACCGATCGCCGAAGACGATCCCTAAAGCTTCCGATTCTGTGGCGTCGTTCGCCGTCGTCCCAGTCCCATGCGCATTGACGTAATCGATTTCCCCCGCTTCAACATTGGCGTCGGTGAGGGCGTTGCGCATGCATGCGGCGGCTCCCTGCGCATCGGGCCGCACGGGATCCTTGGCGTCGGCCGAGGTTCCATAGCCGGCGATTTCAACAAGCGCTTCAGCACCCCGGGCGCGGGCGTGTTCCACTTCTTCGAGGACAAAGACCGCGGAGCCCGCGCCGAGGATCATGCCGTTGCGGCCTTTGGAAAAAGGCCGGCAGGCGTCCGGCGTGAGCACCCGCAGCGCTTCCCAGGCCAGCATCGCGCTATTGGTAACGCAGTCCTCCGTTCCGCCGACAATGGCACGGTCGACGAGCCCGGAGCGGATGAGATGCACACCGAGTCCGATTGCCTGAGTAGCCGAGGAGCAGGCGCTCGAAACCGCGAAGCACGGCCCGGTCGATCCATAGCGGATGCTCAGCATCGAGGGGCAGGCGCTGGGAATGAGACGCGGGACCGTCAAGGGATCCGGACGCCCTTGCTCGACCAGCGTCAGATAAAGCCCGTTTTCCAAAGTATGCATGCCGCCAACCCCGGTCCCGATGATGGTGGCGGTGCGCGGACCCAACGGTTTGGCGGAGGTGAGCCCAGCCTGGGCGATCGCTTCGTCGGCGGCCACAAGCAAATATTGGGTAACCGGATCGCAAAAGGGCAATACGTTAGATGTAAGATACGCAGCCGGATCGAAATCCTGGACTTGAGCGGAAATCCTTATGCGGCCCCGGTAGGGCCTCGCGAAGCGCGTCTCACCGACACAGGAACGGCCATCGCGCGCGGCTTCCCAAAGGGCCGGTGCGCCGATTCCTGCAGCGGAAACAGCGCCCATACCGGTGACGACAATACGCCGCGCGCCCGCCATTCAGTTTTTTTCTTTGATGATGTAGGCGGCGATGGCGTCAATTAAATCGCGAATGTTCTTTGCCTCATGGAAAGGGCCATCCATCGGAATATAGACGTCGAATTTTTCCTCGATGGCCGTCAAAATCATCACGATGTCGATCGATTTCAAATCCAGGCTTTCAATCGTCGCATCCAAAGTTGCTTTCTCGCGGTCAACCATTCCTTCCTTGACGATCACGTCGATGATCTGATTGGCAAGCTCGGTATGATCGAGGGCCTTCGTTTCCACCGATTACTCCTTGCAAATGACCAAAAGGCCTGGACGTCGCGCCCCGGCTCTCCGGAGCCTGCCGCGAGACATTGATCAAGCGGCACGCGCGGAATTCTACGCCGATCAAACACAACTATCCAGCAATGCCGGTCAGCGGCGTGACGCAACACCCCATGCCTGCACTAGCCGGGGGGCCGGCGCGGACAGCCAACAGAGGCTAGAGAAATTGGTTAGACCAATCCGCGATGGAAATAAAGACCCCGTGCGCGGTACTGCACCGCCGGTCTCCATTGACCCGGCCATGATCGGTTCAAGTGCGGCCGCTCATTGTCTCTATCTCTTTGTTTTCTCGTATGATCTTAAGATCATACGAGCTTGCTGGAGGAGCAGCATCGCCTGTCCATAGGCGAAACCGGACTTTTCGTGTCCGGGCCTAGAGGATTTATGGCCTTCTACGGAATCGCGACGACCGGCGTCCCTACCTCGACGCGATGAATGAGGTCGATCACATCTTCATTATACATTCTGATGCACCCATAGGAAGCGGCTGTACCAACGGATCTACGCATGCTCGCCGTAGTTCCGTGGATCGCGACTTCGGAAAGGTTCAAGGTGATCGCGGCAGCACCCATTGGGTTTCGCGGCGAGCCTCCGGGGATGACCGATGAAAGATGCGGATGATCTCGCCGCACGACGTCGGGAGCTACCCATGCGGGCGAGAAGTACTTGCCTTGCACAAAGGTTGAACCCTGCCACGCCTTGCCTGCCCGGCCGATGGCGATCGGATAGCGAACCGCTGTCCCGGTCCCCGTGGTGAAATAGAGCCTCCGCTCGCTTTGCTTTATAACGATCGTGCCGGCGGGATAGCTCTGTGAGAACGCGACAAACTCACGCGCGCTCGCCTCTCCTGCCGTCACCCAAGTTGCCAAGCTCACAAAAAGAGCGATGATGAATCGAATTGTGTTGGCCGAGCGGCCAAGCATTATGCGCTGCTTATACATGGACGTGCCGATCGAATACTAAATGAATCCGTGTAAGCCCAGATAAGCCGAGCCTTAGTTAATAAATATAAGACGCTACGTTCAATCGATGCGACAATCTCTGGCGATGGTTAAGTTATAGTTTCTAAGTGGCTTACTGATTACACCCCCCTTAACGTGGATCAATCGATTCGGTTGCGTATCAATTCTTCAACAACAGCGGGATCGGCCAAAGTCGAAATATCACCGAGGGCCTGGAATTCCTTTTCGGCGATCTTGCGCAGGATGCGGCGCATGATCTTGCCGGAACGGGTCTTTGGCAAGCCCGGCGCGAAATGAATGATATCGGGGCTGGCGATCGGCCCGATATCCTTGCGCACCCAGGCGACGAGATCGGCGCGGAGCGCCTCGCTTTGTTCGACCCCGATCATCAAGGTGACATAGGCATAGATGCCCTGGCCCTTGATGTCGTGCGGATAGCCAACGACGGCGGCTTCAGCGACCATCTCATGCGCGACGAGGGAACTCTCCACCTCCGCCGTGCCGAGCCGGTGACCGGAGACGTTGATGACATCGTCGACCCGGCCGGTGATCCAGTAATAGCCGTCATCATCACGGCGGCAGCCATCGCCGGTGAAATATTTGCCGGGATAGGCTGAAAAATAGGTCTGGATGAAGCGCTCATGGTCCCCATAGATCGTGCGCATTTGGCCTGGCCAGGAATCGGCCAGAACAAGATTGCCCGAGCAGGGCCCTTCGAGGAGGTTTCCTTCGAGGTCGACCACTTCCGGCTTGATCCCGAAGAAGGGCCGCGTCGCCGAGCCGGGCTTCAGATCCGTCGCGCCGGGGAGCGGCGTGATGAGGATGCCGCCGGTCTCGGTTTGCCACCAGGTGTCGAGGATCGGGCAGCGCCCATCACCAACAACATGATAGTACCATTCCCAAGCTTCCGGATTGATCGGCTCGCCGACCGAACCGAGCAACCGCAGCGAGGCCCGGCTCGTTGCCTTGACCGGCGCGTCGCCGGCGCGCATCAGGGCGCGGATGGCGGTCGGCGCCGTGTAAAAAATATTCACATTATGCTTGTCTATGACCTCCCAAAAGCGCGACGCGCTCGGATAGGTCGGAATGCCTTCGAACATGAGCGTCGTGGCGCCATTGGCGAGCGGACCATAGACGATATAACTGTGCCCGGTCACCCAGCCGACGTCGGCGGTGCACCAATAAATGTCGCCGTCATGATAATCGAAAACATAGTGATGGGTCATCGCTGCGAAGACGAGATAGCCAGCCGTCGTGTGCACCACGCCCTTCGGAGTTCCAGTCGAGCCTGATGTATAAAGGATGAAGAGAGGGTCTTCCGCGTTCATCTCGGCGTAAGGGCATTCCGTTGCGGCTTGCGCCGTGGCCTCGTGATACCAGACGTCGCGGCCGTCCTCCCATGCGACGGCGCCGCCGGTATGCCGGACAACGAGCATGGTCTCGACGATACCGCCGGTTTTCTCGATGGCCTCGTCGGCATGCGCCTTGAGCGGCGTTGTGCGGCCGCCGCGCCGCCCTTCGTCTGCAGTGATGAGGAGTTTCGAGCGGCAATCCGCGATCCGTCCGGCGAGCGAATCGGGCGAGAAGCCGCCAAAGACCACCGAATGGACCGCGCCGATTCGCGCACAAGCCAGCATCGCATAGGCTGCTTCGGGAATCATCGGCAGATAGATCGTGACCGTGTCGCCCTTCTTGACCCCATGCGTCTTGAGGACATTGGCGAGACGGCAGACCTCGTCGTGCAGTTCCTGGTAGGTGATATGTTTCGAGTCCTTCGGATCGTCGCCTTCCCAGATGATCGCGGTGTGGTTTTTGAGCCGGAGCAGGTGCCGGTCGATGCAGTTTTGCGCGACATTGGTGGCTCCGTCCTCGAACCATTTGATCGAAACGGAGCCAGGACCAAAAGACGTGTCCTTTACCCGCGTGAAAGGTTTGATCCAATCGATGCGGCCGGCTTCGCCGGCCCAGAAGGACTCCGGATCGGCGACCGATCGGGCATAGAGTTCCCGGTATTTCGCGTCATCGATATAGGCGCGTTGCTTCCAGTCAGGCGTGACTGGGTGGATCTTTTCGGACATAGGTTTCCTCCCAATGACCGCGTGCGGATGCTTTCTATTTTATCTGGCTGGATGGGCTAAAGCGAACACGCGCCTTTCCGGAACAGCACAGTGCGCAGCACGATTTCGTCAATAAACTCCAAAACGCGCCGCGCGTCTCAAGGGCATTCCTTCTCAACTCTTTCGAGCGCTTGTGACAGACCGGCGAGAGAATAGCTGTCGGTTGTAATGTGCCCTTTCAGCGACGGCGCCTTGACGATGAGTTTCGAACCCTTTTTCAAAGTATCGACGAATTGCGGCTCCTCGGCCTGGTTCTTGATCCAGGCGTTGGTTCCCTTGGCAACCAGATCGAAGCCAGAGCTGCCGATCTCAGCACGCGCGGCGCCCCCCTCCTTCACAGGAAACCCCATGATGACGGAAACCTCCTCCCGCACATGCTCGCCTGGCCGGTTCGCAATGAAGACATAGGCTGGGTCGCGTTTCAATCCGGAGGGAACCCTCTCCTTCGGAGTCGCCAGCGCGTAACAGGTTTTGGACTTCTCGCCTTGAGCGAGAAACACCCCCCAGTCGCCGAAACTCGCCACTTGCGATGGCTTTCCAGTCTTCTTCGCATCCGCGTCCGCGGAGTCGGATTGTTCAGGTTTCGCCGCCTGCTTGGTCTTGGAAGCCGCCTGACCGGTGCAGGCGAGCACGGCCCCGAGGGCGAGTGATAAAACGGCGAGAAAGACACGAAAAATTGGGCGTGACATGCGCGTTGATTCTCCTGGCCGCCTTGCGCGAAAAGAGGTTCTGCTGGTTTCCTGTATAGGCCGTGAGCGCGGCTGGTGGAAGCTGGAGAGGTGGCCCGTCGTGGAGATTTGGAATGAGGCTAGAGCATGACCCCTAAAAGTTGGTTTTTTTGAATTAGAGCACGCGGCCAAACAAAGAAATAGTGGCCAAGTGCGATTTGTCTTGAAGCGATCATGGTTAAGTGGCGTTGGAGGGGTATCAAGGGTCCTGCCTGCAAGCAATGCAAAAATACCCGCTTTTGCCGGCAGTTTGCCTCAAAGTCCTTCGGTTTTCGCCGCGGCAAGAATAGCACCCGGCCGCTCTGGTGTGCCTTTTTGCACCAGCACGACAAAGCCTTCGCCGTCCGGTGCCGTGCCCGGCATATCGAAAGTTGCGGTCTCGCCGGTCCAATCGCCGAGCTTGTCGATCGCGCGGACGACATTCGTATAGGTGACGACGCGGCCGGCATTCTCGCCGCGCTGGATATGAACCGTACTGGCGCGCGCAACCCGGAGCACGAAAACGCCCGCCGGGCCGCCGCCGCCCTCGGCGACCTCGACCGAATAATGGCCGCCAGCCTCGGATAGACGCATCGGCACGGTCAGCGCGCCATCGAGGCCCTTGGCATCCTTGATCGCCTGCTCGATTTCTTCGCGGTTGCCGCCGGCCACGCCGGCCACGCCATTCACGATGACTTGCGGGGTATAAACTTGTCCCTCGCCATGCGCCGCCGCATAGGCCTTTTGGCGCGCCGTGAAAGCCGGGGACGCGAGCGTATCCCGCCAGCCGATAAAGTCCCAATAATCGACGGGTAAGGAAACCGCGACGACATCTGGCTCACGCGCCATCGCCGCGAGCAATTGGTCGGCGCGCGGACAAAAGGAGCAACCTTGGCTCGTGAACAGTTCGATGACGTGATTGACCTTGCTGGACGTAACCGGCCCGGCTCCAAGATTGCAGCAAGCAAGGACAACGGCCGCGGCACGGGCACAGGCGGTGACTATCGAGCGATTGGAGTGAGCCATGAGCGGGCGATCGGCTTTCGGTATGAGCTGACTTTGCTGAATTTAGACAAATGATCGCGCGGCGCTAGTCAATTCGGGTTTACTACGGGCAGTTCAAACCCGCCGTCTGCCGGGCGCAGCTCGACGGTCCGTTCTGACGGTCTTGAGCAGGGCTGCCCCGGCCAATAGCGCATTCCTGGCCGAATTCATTTTGGATAGTTACGGAAATCGCCAAAGCCGCCATGTTTCCCGAGTCTGGATAACCGCCCTCGTTCGCGCGACATATGTCATGACACCTTTTCTTCTGGCTGTATTGCAAATCAGTCTTGGTGGCGGCATTGTATTTGCTCCGGGTATTCTCGCCGGCGCCGCTTGACGCGCCGCGGGGAGCAGCGAATTGGCCGCGTGAAATTTCTTCTTGCTCATTTGTCCGATACGCACCTCGGACCCTTGCCGAGTCCGCGCCGGCGCGAGCTCATCGGCAAACGTGTCACCGGCTATTTGAATTGGACACGCTCCCGCTACCGTATCCACGACATGGGGGTGCTCGCCCAAATCGTCGCCGATATGAAGGCTCATCATCCAAGCCACGTGGCAATGACCGGGGATATCTCGAACATCGGTCTACCGGCTGAGTTCCAGCTTGCCAGGAATTGGCTGGAAACCTTGGGCGCTTCCGAGGATGTCAGCTTCGTGCCCGGCAATCACGATGCCTATGTGCGCGGCTCCTTGCCCGATCTTGCCCGCACCTTCGCACCCTGGACAACAGGCGAGACGTGCGATGGCGATCAATTCCCTTATCTGCGGGTCCGCGGCGAGGTTGCCCTGATCGGTTTGTCGTCAGGTGTTCCGACCCCCTTGTTCATTGCTTCGGGATTTTTAGGCAAGCGCCAATTGCAAGCTGCCGAAGAACTTCTCACCGAAACCGCCCGGCGCGGTCTTGTCCGCGTCATCATGCTGCACCATCCGCCGCAAGCCACCGCCTCGCACCTTGGGCGCGGCCTTGTGGATGCACGCGGTTTCGAGGCTCTGATCCGCCGCGCCGGTGCCGAGCTTATCATCCACGGTCATAATCATAAGGTTAGCTTGACGCGAATGGAGGGTTCGCGCGGTCTCGTGCCGGTCGTCGGCGTGCCCTCGGCGTCGGTCATACGCGGCAGACCGCATCATCGCGCCGGCTACCATCTTTTCGAGATTTCCGGCAGCGGGACCAATTGCAAGATCGCTGCCCGCGCGAGAGGACTTTTGCCGGGAACCGCCATCGTCGGCGATCTCGGCCCGCTGGTCCTGTGAGGCCGGCGCGATGGCGCACCGGCAATCCTACGGTTTTGGATGAACGGATTCTAATCCGGCAACGTCTCGACCATGACTTGCGCTACACCGGCGTGGCGAAAACCGAGGACATCGGCGGCGCCGGTCGAAACATCGACAATTCTTCCCCGAATATAAGGCCCCCGGTCGTTAACCACGAGAACCGCCGAGCGGTTGTTGGAGAGGTTGGTCACACGGACGTGGGTTCCAAACGGCAGCGAGCGATGCGCGCAAGTCATGTGGCCGCGTCCGCCGTAATAGGAGGCCTTGCCTGTCCAGCTTCGAGCCTGTGCGGCGGCG
>PLUZ01000370.1 GCA_003162995.1 Methylocapsa sp.
AGCCAACTGCCGTTTATAGGATTATGTGCCGCAGACACGGCTTGCATCATGTGGCCGCAGACGCGGCCCCTGCTTAGCCGAGCGGGGATTAGCGCACGCTCGCAAAAAGCCAATTTTATGGATAGCACCTTTGACAGGGTGGCGGGCGCGGGGCCGACCAGTGGCCCAAAAGGAGTGCAAAAGTGAAAACGACAGACCTAGAAACAGCCGCGGCGGCGGATCGGACGAGTAACTCCATCTCGCCGTCAATAGTAACATTTTCCCGTCGCAAATTCCTGGCTGAGTCAGCAGCAGCCGGCGCAACCCTTCTCCTGCCAGAAGGCATGGCCGCGGCTGCAGACGGGAAGAAGACCTTCACCATCCTGCACACCAACGATCTCCACTCGAATCTGATCGGGATGGCACCGGCCTCGGATTACACCCCGCTCACTCTCAATGACGACGCGACCCGAGGCGGGTTTGGGCGCCTGGCCACTTTGATTGCAAAGCGGAAGGCTGCGCGTCAGGACCAGGGGCCTGTTCTGGTTCTTGATGCCGGTGACTACAGCATGGGGACTGCGTTCGCGGCCGCCACCCGCGAGACCGGCTGCGAGCTCCAGCTGCTGTTCCGGATCGGTTGCGACGTCACTACGTTCGGCAACCATGATTTTGACCTCGGGCCTGAAGGTACGGCCCAGGCCATTGCGGTGGCTGCGAAGGCTGGCCGAGTTCCGGCGATGGTCGCATCGAATACCGACTTCACGGCCAACGACGCGACATTGGCCGGTCTCCAGCGCCTGGCTGAGGATGGGGTCGTCCGCCGATACTTCGTGATCGAACGCGGTGGAATGCGCTTTGGCATCTTCGGGTTACTCGGCAAAGAAGCGCAATTCTATACCGGCGGCGCCGGCGCGGTGACGTTCGCCGATCCCATTGAGACCGCTCGGGAGATGGTGAATCTTCTCCGCAAGACGGAGAAGGCGGATGTGATCATCGCTCTAAGTCATAGCGGCGTAGAGAAAGGGAAGGACGGCCGCTTCACTGACGGCGAGGACGTTCGCTTGCCTATGGCGGTGCCGGGCATCGACGTCGTCATCGGAGCCCACAGCCACACCGAACTGCACGAGCCGATCATCGTCAACGGACGCACGCCCGTCGTCCAGACCGGGAAGTATGGTGAAAACCTCGGCGAACTGGTGATCACACTGGACGACGGGGAACTGACGATTGAGTCCTACCGGCTTCACCCCGTCGACGACACCATCGCCGGCGATCGGCTTATCGAGGGCGAAATCGACAAGTTCAAAAAGACAGTTTCCGAGGTGGCGTTCGCGTCGCGCGGTTACAGCATTGATCAGCCGCTGGCGGTGGCGCCGCGAGACATTCCAAATACGTTTACGGACATTGCAGCCAGCACTGTTCTCGCCAACCTTTGCACCGATGCCTTCAGAGCTGCCACGGAAGCCGACATCGGCTTCACCGCCAACGGAATGATGCGCGCCGGGCTCACTCGAGGGAAGTCTGGCGTGCAAACGGTCTACGATGTGTTCGCCGTGGCGCCGCTCGGTGCCGGTGTCGTAGACCCCACAGCCGGCAGTACGCTCGTGACAGGCTATTTCACCGGCGAGGAGCTGAAGCTGCTGGAGTTTTTTCTCGTCGATAACCCGGCCCACCCCGGCGAGTATTTCCCCCGGGCGTCCGGCATGAAGTTCCGCTGCGACCTGTCGCGTCCAAAATTCGACGTCGTGACGGCCATCGAGGTGGGAGACCTCGATAACGGCTACCGAGCGATCGACATTACCGGGAAGAACGAGCGGTTGTATAGCCTCACCTGCCCCCTGATGGTCGCCCAGATTGTCGTGGCTATCCCCAAATACACCAAGGGCAAACTCGCTCTTGTACCCAAGAACAAGGATGGCCAGCCTCTCAAATCGAAGGTCGAGGCGCTCGACGACCCTCGCGATGACACGCCTGACCTGCTGCCCCCGGCGGGCACGATGGACCACAGTAGTGTCGACACTGTGAGGCAGAAAGGCGCCATCCGGGAGATCAAGGAATGGCAGGCGATCATGGATCACCTACGCAGTCTCCCAGTGAAGAGCCCAGGTGAACTTCCGGTGATCCCCGTGGATGAACGCGCCGCAGAAGTTCGAGCGATCAAAGTGGGCTGATCCGTTGGGCGGCGTAGATAGCACTCACCAATGCCGAAGGGCCGCTTTGGGTCCGATTCCGGCGGTTCGACTGCGGATCAGCGAATGACTGCTTGTGGCGGATACTGTTGAAAAACTCGATTTTTTGTCGCGATCACAATTCTTNNGTTTTTCAACAGTATCGGCGCGACTCAGACCTACGGAAATGTCTGCTATCCGGTCGCAATGGAATGGTAAGCGGTCCTTGAGGAAGCCGTACGCGACAAATTCGATTTATGGATACGCGAGCTAGCAAAAGGGCCGGACGGCGCCCCCGACAGTGACTTTCCGGCACCGCACAGTGTTCCGGCCGGTCGCGAAAATCCCTTCGACGGTTACCGTCTGGCAATCGTCCCGGCGAGAAGCGCGAGGACCTCCTTATCCAGCGCGCATATATGGCAGCCGCAAATAAACGCGGGGCGGGATGGCGCGTAGTTACTGCTGAGGTCACGCTGTACCCAAAACGTCTAGTCACACTCGGCAAAAAGCGACCATCATAACCATTTGATTTCGCACAGTTATTAGGCCCCGCTTGGAGACCCATCTGCAGTCAGGGGCGACCGTGGTCACGCCGGGGTTATAAGGCGTGCCAGAAATAATTGCTGAACTCGATCGCCTGCTCAAAGCCGCATCAGGCCAAGAAGTTACCTCGGCCGGTGTCGCAAAATCTGAGACTGCATTGCCCACAATTTCCGTCGATCTCTGGCGGCAACTCAAGCCGGGTTCATTGGTTCTTGCGGCGGCGTTTGACGAACAGGATAATTTGGACGGATGGTGGGAAGCGGTCATCGTCCGTATCGACGACGGTGTCGTCCGTTGGCGCGATTACCCCAAGGAACCTGTAGCCAGCAGCAGCCACGAATATATTGCCCTTCTTCACCCGAAATATACTGGCGTTTGATGCGAGCGGTTAGGAGACAACCGCCCGGGCGATAAGCATTTCACGCGCATTGAATGGATTTTATAAGCCACCATTCGGCGCGGCATTCGTGCTCCGGCTTTCTAAGTTCGAACCTATCGCACCGACGGTCAACTCGCCCTATGCTTAAGGGCGAGAGCCGCCTTCAATTTCGTCCCCACTCAAATAGTTTGGCGGTGGTGCTGGTAAGCGAGTTCACAGCGCTCTGCACAAATCCGAAAGTCCCATTGGTTGCCTGGCTTGGCTGGGTCGTCGGTGTTTCGGCCTTGGGATCGGCGCTCGGTGCCGGCTTGGTGGTGAGCGGGCTTACAGATGTCGCCTTGTCCTTGTTCGCAATCTGACGAGGCTGGCCATGACTGCCAGGATGTCTTGCCGCGGCGGGTTTTAGCGGCTTCGCCACGCGTCCCGGCGCTTTCACCGTCGGAGCCTTGGCTGCCGCAAAGGATTGCGGCGCCGGAAGCAGCGCTCCATTGATATTTGCTTGTGGGGGAGCCACCTCGCTGAGCGACTCTGCCGGCGCTGTCGCCGCCGGCACGGCCGCAGGTCCATTATCGAGTTGGGCATGGGATTCAGCGGGCAGCGTTTTCTTCTCCGCTTGCGTCAAGTCGAGGGGCTGTTCGGTGCCCTTGTCGAGAGCCATGGACGATGGTTCTGATGACTCGCTGAGAATAGCGGTGTCCTGAGCGGGAACATCCGCACTGCTCATAGCTTCCGTCTGTGGCTTGTTTGGTCCGTTATCAGCTTTGATCGATGCGATGTCGGTTGGACCTGATAGCCGACTGTTAAGGCCAAAACTCACGGCTACGCCTGTCATTCCGACGAAGACGATCGCCCCTATGACATAA
>PLUZ01000148.1 GCA_003162995.1 Methylocapsa sp.
CGCGATGGTGGGGACTGTGAGCACGTCCTCGCGGACTTTGCCAAGGCTGGGATCAAGACCGACGCGCTTGCCGCTCAGTTGCAGTTGGCGGCAGCCAAGGCTTTCGTCGATTCCTGGCAGGATCTGTTGAACGCAATCGAGTCCAAAAACGAAGCGTTGAAGTAACTATACGAACGAACAGAGCAATGGTGAACGCGAAACAACTAAACGAGACGCCCGCGTTCGGCCCGCAGCGGGAGCACTATCGACACAATGGGACCAAGGCGCGAGGCCACCGCAACGAAATCGCATGGCGGTATCGCGAGTTCGTCGACATCTTCGAAAAAGCCGCCGCCGAAATCGGAAGGGCANNCGCATATGCGAGTCGGAATAGCCACCGATCACGGCGGATTCATTCTGAAAGAAGAGCTCGTCGCCCAGCTTCGAGCGGCGGGTCATGACGTAGTCGATTTTGGTGCTCATGAACCGAACCCGTCCGACGATTATCCCGACATAATCATTCCACTCGCGCGGGCCGTAGCTGCCGGTGAAGTACTTCGCGGCATCGCAATCTGCGGGAGCGGTGTCGGCGCTTCCGTGTGTGCCAATAAGGTCGGGGGCGTCCGCGCCGGGCTCGTTCATGATCACTTTTCGGCCTAGCAGGGTGTTCAAGATGACAACATGAATATCATCTGTATGGGCGGTCGGACCGTGGGCCCAGCCGTGGCCTGGGATCTGGTTCAGACCTTTCTCGCAAGCAAGTTCAGTGCGGCCGAACGCCACATACGTCGTCTAGGCAAAGTAGCGTCGCTGGAACTGAGCTGGAGCCGCAGCCAATGACGAAAGAAGAACATCCGCCGCGGGGATGGAAAAAATTAGATCATCTCGCCAACGTCGCTCGCTACGGTGGGCCGACGCTATGCGTAACCACTGCCAACAGAACCCCGCAAAGTCAACCGTAGGCGGCCAAGACCGACCGACTGGCGCTGCCCACGCGGCGGCGGCAAACCGACGCGCTCTGTGATGCGCGGGCATCGTCACGTTGATGGCCGTTCCTGATTTTTGGATTATTTTGCGGGTATGAGCAAGATTCGCAACTCCCTTTCCCGCGGTCATCGCTTCCCGGCTGAGGTCATCGCTCACGCCGTCTGGCTCTATTTTCGGTTTCCACTCAGCCTGAGGATGGTCGAAGACTTGCTGGCTGGGCGTGGAATTATGGTCAGCCATGAAACTGTCCGGCGCTGGGCGGAGAAATTCGGGCGGGACTTTGCCAACAAGATCCGCCGTCGCGCACCTCAATTCGGGGACAAATGGCATCTCGACGAGGTCGTCATCACCATCAGCGGCAAGAAACACTGGCTTTGGCGCGCCGTCGATCAGGACGGCTTCGTGCTTGACGCGCTGGTGCAAAGCCGTCGTGACCGGCGCGCCGCCGAGCGACTCTTGCGCAAGCTCATCCGCAAACAGGCTCGTATTCCTCGTGTTTTGGTCACGGACAGGCTCGGATCCTATGGCGCGGCACGCAAGGACATGGGCATGAAATTCGAGCATCGTCAGCACAAGGGGCTCAACAATCGCGCCGAGAATTAGCATCAGCCAACCAGGCGACGAGAGCGGATCATGAAGCGGTTCAAATCCGCCCGCCATCTTCAACGCTTCGTCTCGATTCATGACCCCATCGCCAACCTTTATCACTTCTCCCGCCATAGCCTGAACGCATCCGAATATCGCATGCTTCGCGCAGAAGCGGAGGCTGTTTGGCAAGACATAGCCGCTATCAAACTCGCCGCATGACGAAAATAATTAATCGCGCAATCTACCTGTCCCAGCCCGCTCAACGTGACGGAGCCGTTTTCACACTGTCTGTTTGATATTTGGGCATACCACCGGAACGGCGGCTGTAAGATCTTGCCCCGGTTGGCGGGGCGTAGTTGCAACGCGCAAGACGGCCGGCCAGCCTTCCGTTTTCGCAAAGAGAAGCCTCACCTCGGACGCCCAGCCCGCCGATATTTTCTTGCGCGATAAACCGCGTTTGCCGGCTCAGTCGTGCATGATTGATTGCGCGCTTACACCCGCGGTCACTGTGAGGCCGTCTGTTTCGAGACCAGCAGCCAGAACGGTCTTTTGATTTCAGTGATGGGTCGCCGCGGGTCACCGGCCTTCAGTCCATAGCGGATTAGACCGACGAAATCTGCGTTGACATTAGGATCGGAGAGGAAATAGGCGTGGCCAAAGGATCCCCCGTCTCCTTCATATTCTATAAAGTCGGCGAGTCCGATGTCCTGAGGCGCCTTGGCGACTTCATTTGGATCGCGTTCCTTGGGGTTAAGTTGGCCGAGCCGCATAATGCTGCCAAACATAATTTGCGAGGCGTCGAGCGCCTTGTCGTTTGGCGAAGAATAGACGGTCAAATGCAGGTCGCCTTGCGGAAACGATCCCTTGGGCTTTTTCCCCGAACCGTAGGAAAGGTCAGGGTCCGATGCGACGTCGAAGATTTTGGATGACGCGACGTCGACGTCGATGTCGGGCGCAAATAGGACGATATTTGCGACCTTCAGTCGCGCCGACAGCGATGATTGCGCAACATAGGTTTCAATCCCGAGTTGCTGAAGTGCGGAAGCCAGGACGTCCGTTCCTCGGCTATGGGCGATAAAATGAACTTTTTCGACGCCCTTTGCCGTTGCAATAGCACGAATGGCCTTCTTCATGTCCGGAACGGCGAATTCGCCTGACTCGCGGTCGACATTGTAGCCCATCATCAGTCCTTTCGACCCGCCGGCAGGCCAGCTCAGCATGATCGTGACAAATTCGCCGCCGAGGAAATGTGCGATTTTGCCAGTTGTGTACGCCGCGTCCTCAAAGGTGGTGTTGTAACCATGGATGAAGAAGACGATCTCCTTGCGCTTTGATCGCGCAAGACGTCGACCGACTTCGGCTTGCAGCGAAGCGACTGCGCTTTCGTGGGCGCTTACGACGTCAGGGGCGCGTAGGTAGCCGGCGCGTGACGGTTCGATATCGTAGGGAGTACTAGGGAAGCTTCCGATTCGATTGATGCTGGAGAGGCGAAGTTGAGGCCCAGTCGGAGGATCGGAAGGCGCGCCATCGATATCGACGGTCAGTGATCCAAAGCTCATCTGGCGTGAGCGGTCGACACCGTAGGACAGCGAGCCGTCCGGAGCGATGATAGGCGCCCGGTCGGTGACGTAGAGCAGATCGATGTTGTTCGCGCTGTGGTTCGCCGAGGCGCTTTCGAACATAGGTTTTGCGCCCGCGCCGACGTAAATTGCCGGCGTCGGCATCAAGGAATGATCAGAATTACAAGCGCTGAGAATTGACGCCAGTGCGAGTCCCGCGAGAACACGTCCGCCGCTCCTAGAAAGAACCATAAGTGTCATGGGCTCCTGACTAACGTATTACGCGATCGAGACTCGTCGTGGGAAAGCAGACATTCGTACGAGATCGAGGCTTTTCTTGCCGATAATCAAAACGATCCCGATGCTGCGCAGGACGTTCGTCGCAAGCGCATCCGGATGAACGGTCACGAAGATCGCCGGGGGTTGGTCGCCAATGTTCAGGCCAGCGCCTGCATCGCGTCCGTATGGAAGCATGTGGTGCGCTTCGTCCACTAAGACCCAGTGCGGCCGACCGTATTTGGCGTGAATATCGACGACCGCGGGGAACAGACTAGCGAAAAGATCGGNNTGTTGATCGCGACGTTTGTTCCGAGTTTCCGAACCGCGGCGAGCACGGGCTCGGGGCTGATCGCCGTCTTAGCATCGCCGAAGGTGATCACGTCGCCGAAATCGCTATAGTCCCCCTCGGGATCAAAAAGACAGATTTGGAACCCCGAGGCGACAANNACTTGCCGCCGCCTGACGTTCCGGTGATGAGGACGCTGCCGCGATCTGGCCGCAACAGTATTTCGGCACCGCTATTATTGCCGATTACGATCGTATGGCTGGCGATCGCGGCGTCGAGGAGTTCGGCCTCGTCCCTTAGCCAGCGTTCGATCGTGTCGGCAACGCCAGCTCCACAAGCAGCGTCGGTGATCAGGTTGGCCGTGTCCTTTACTGATGGAAGAGCGTTGCCGACCGCCACCGCACATCCGCATGCCCGCATGAACGCGAGGTCGTTTTCGGCGTCGCCGGTCGCTACGGCGTTGTGGACCGATAGCCCCAGACCTTCGAGCGCCGCCACCAAGCCTGTTGCCTTGTTGATGCCATTGGGCAAAATCATCACCGCGCCCATGTTGAAGATGATCTGCAGGTCGAGCCCCAAATAGCGGATGGCTTCAAGCGCCGCCGTCTCGTTGGGTTCCCACGTCGCGACGATCACGCGGCCAACGGACAGAGGCTCGATCTTGTCGGCCTTGAGCCTTGACACGAATGCATCATCCGGCGGCGGGCCAAGCGGTCGCTCTTCTTTGGTGGCGGGTGTATAGAGAAGCGCGCCATTTTCAGCGACGATCCGATCGAAAACGTCGAGCGCTGGGAAGACACGGATNNAAGATAAGTTTACGGCCGGCTTTTTTCAATCGCACGAGAGCCGTGATAGTTTGTTCGTCGACCACGCCACCATTCGCAATCGTCCCGTCATAGTCGGTAGCAAGAACGAGGAAATAATTCATGATTGCGAACTTCCAATCCCATCAGTATTTTGTGAATATGTACGGCGGCCGCCTAGTAGATTTTTCTCATGTTTTCGGACGGCCGGATGATATGGTCCACAGAGGTGGCTCGGCAAATT
>PLUZ01000496.1 GCA_003162995.1 Methylocapsa sp.
GGTGTCGCCATGAACACCGGAACCATGGCCGCCCGGGAGGCGGGCAACATGGTCGATCTCGATAGCGACCCGACGAAGCTGATCGAGATCGTCGAGATTGGCAAGCAGCTCCTGATGACCCGCGGGGCGCTGACGACCTTCTCGATCGCCAACGATGTCTCGAAATATTTCGCGATCATCCCGGCGATGTTCGTCGCCTTCTATCCTCAGCTGCAGAGCCTCAATATCATGCATCTTGCGACGCCACAGAGCGCTATTCTGTCGGCAATCATTTTCAATGCGCTGATCATCGTCGCCCTGATTCCCCTCGCCCTGCGCGGGGTCGCCTATCGGCCGGACGGGGCAGCAGCCATTTTGCGGCGCAACCTGCTGATCTATGGCGTCGGCGGACTGATCGTTCCTTTCATCGGCATCACGCTGATCGACCTTCTGATCGGCGCGGCTGGCCTTGTTTGAGGACCAGCCTGGCTGGCTCCCTCTTTCCCACCATAGCCAATGGCAGTCTGCTCCAGCGCGACAGCAAAATTATCGGCTTGAAAATGATCGGAAAGAATTTCACCATCGGCGCAAGTTTCACGGGCGGTCGTCGGTAGCGACCGAGGTCGAGCCTTACCTCCGGAAACTGCCGGTTAATGTCTCGGAATCATGTGTGTAGCCGTAAACCAACTTCATTTGAGCGACTAATTATTCTGCTAACATTGCTGATAATATACTGCTTGGCACGTTTGGTTCCGTTGGTTGGTTAAGGCTCGGCCACAACGAAACTTGCGCTTCCGCCCTGGATGGAGATTTTTTCATGGGGTTCAAAGATATATTGGTGCATGTCGATTCAACTGTCGCCTCCACCGCCCGTGTCTGGATAAGCCTTGCTCTCGCACGTCGCTGCAGCGCGCGAGTGATAGGTCTTCACGTGATCCCAAACCCCGACGTGCCGTCTTACTTCAAGCCGAGCCACATAGAACGCATCGCCAGCCTCTACAGAGAGTCAGCTCATGAAGCAGCAATGATGGCGGAATCCCAGTTTTGGTGACGAAATTGCAATTGGCGGAGGGGGATACAGCGCGCAGTCTCGCCGAACATGGCCGTTTTGCCGATCTCCTCGTGGTCGGCCAGGATGATACGGAGAACCCGCCCATTATCGAGCCCTACTCGCTGCCCCAAAAGGTTGTCATGGCGTCAGGAATGCCAGTTCTCGTCATCCCTGTCGGTCCTATACCGACTAGTGTTGGGCAGCGAATCCTGGTTGCCTGGGATGGCAGCAGCGAGGCGGCTCGTGCCGTTCATGACTCGCTCCCTCTGCTCCGGCAGGCAGGTCAGATTTCGCTTTGATCCAAACGGGCAAGGCCACATCGGCGCAGGCGCCAACCCTGCCGCCATGGTAGCTCACCTCGAAAGACACGGTATCGCCGCCGAACCGGTGACAACGCCCCCGGGCGAACGGAGCATTACGGAGATTTTGCTCGCGCGTTTTGGAGAGGTTGGTGCTGACTTGCTGGTTATGGGCGCCTTTGGGCACTCCCGACTCAAGGAGTTCCTCTTAGGAGGGGTGACCTACGATCTGCTTCAGAAGCTGCCAGCGCCGGTCCTGATGTCGCATTAGGAAGCGGGCATTAGGAGCGATGCGGCATCGCGGTCGCATAAATTGAGGGGCACCGAACGGTCAGTTCCTCACCAGAGGAGCCCGGTACGTGCAACTAATTAGATCATAATTAACTTACGGCGGCGCAAGAAGCTTTCCCAACATACTATATATCTGGCGTAGGCTATTGGCCACATTAAGCCTCGATGCTGCAATTCTTTCACTCGGCCATCATAAGGTCCGTCCTTTCCCGGTGTGAACGAAGATTGAGGGGTCTACGTAACTCGCGTCGGGATGGCTGCGGTTAGCCGTAACTGAGACATGCGCCCTCGTCGGTTCTCTTGGACACGCGGGTAACTAGCAGGCCAGACGTGCGGATTCTGGGCGCCAAGCGCTCCTGCGATGACTGGATGATCCAAGCAGCACGGAAAGTGAGGAAGACCCCCATAAGATATATCCTGACACCGGAAGGCCCGCGCAGCCGCCTCGTTGTATAGGAAACAGCTCTCGATTCACTGGATTGGCGTCGCTTGGCTGATAGAAAATCAGCTCCTTGGTTTTCCCTCCAAGAGAAGTGGAAGTCGCGCCGCCGGCTTCTCCAAGACGCCGCCGCTTTCGCCGATGATCAGCTCATCGCCGGGCTGCAAATCACCTTTGACAATTTCCGTGTAGGNNGCTTCGTCGCCCGGCTGAAGATCGCCTTTGACGATTTCCGTGTAGGCGCCGTCGTCGAGACCGAGTTGGACGGTGATCGCTGTCGGCCCTCCGTCGCGCAGGATCCAGAGCTGCGACCGGCCATCTGGCGGCGCCCTTAGACTGGCGCCGCCGCTGGGGATCGTAAGATTCCTAGGCGAATAGTATAATGCCTGATTGGGCGCGCGAAGCACGTCGTCGCGTCTGTTGATGACGATCCTAATGGTCGCCGTCATGTCGGCCTCGAGCAAAAGATCCGGATTGGGCGCACTGATGACGACATCATAGGTCGCGACGTCCTCATGTGTCTGCGGCGAGTGCCGGATTTGCGTCACCTCTCCGGCGAAAAGATGGTTCGGGAAGGACGCGATTGAGATCGAGGCCTTGTCGCCGCGCTTGACCTCGCCGATATCCCTCTCGCTGATAATGGCGTCGATGTGAGTGAGAGTGAGATCTGCGGCGATGACGAAGAGCGGCGGCGTTTCTGAGTCCGCCGCCACCCTCTGGCCCACATCGACGTTGCGCGAGACCACGGTTCCGTCAATCGGCGAAACGATATCAGTATAGCCGAGGTTGGTCTCGGCGGCATGAAGCGCCGCTTGGAGCTCTGCCACCGTTGCCTCGTCACGCTTTGTCTGCGACTGCGCCCTCTCAAAGGCCTTGCGGGACTTGTCAATCGCTTTCCGGGAAACGGCCCGACGCTTCGCCAGGGCCTCCTGGCCCTCGATGGACGCTTTCGCCTGGGCGAGATCCGCTTGGTGCTTCTCGAGCCGAGCCCCGGCTGCTGCCAGGTCGGCCCTGTTTTTCTCTACGACGAATTGATAGGGGCGCGGATCGATTTTCGCGCAGAGCTGGCCCATCTTCACTTTTATGTTGGCGTCGCAATAGAGTGCCTGGATCACGCCGGATACGCGCGCGCCGACCGGCGCGGTCGCCGTGGGACTGACGACGCCGCTCGCGGTCACAGTGCGAACGACCGAACCACGTTCGAGCTGCTGCGTGACGTAATGCGCCGCTGTGCCCCGATGGAGAGACCAGGTGAGCCATCCGCCACCGAAAGCCAGAACGGCAAGGGCGGCGGCCGCCATTCGCCAACCTAAGCCGCTGTTGCGCGCGCCTTCGGACGATGGGCCCGGGGCCGCGCCGCGGCCCCTGAGCGCTTTCGAGTTGCTCGCACCGAGCCACCGCCTTTCAGAAATAAGCTCTGTTCCGGCGCTCTCGTAGATGTCCTCCTCCTGGGCACTGTGAATCCGAACGAGCGATTCGATGGATTCGATGATGCGTTGCCCGTCGCGGATCAGGTAACGGTCGGCGTCGTTTGGGCTGAGCCCATCTGCGAGACGAGCCAAGAGCCGCGCCATGTGCAGAATCTCGCGATGGGCGCGGCTCATTGCGAAAAGGCCGTAGCCGTCGGAAAGAATGCTTGAGAGACGTGGATAGACGGAGTTTTCGTCTGCAAGTTCATGCTCAACGATGTCCTTGGCCACGATGCGATTGGCTTCGGCGACATATTCGACCGCGGTTTTGGCGTCCGCGTCGTCGAGGGCGTCCGCAATCTGGCGCAGACGGTCAAGGCTGGCTTCGAGTCTCTCGTGATCCTCCCGAAGATCTTGCGCGGCGGCCACGGGCATCGAGGCGCGCCGGCGTGCTCCTCCAGGGCTCAAGGCCCGCAGAGCGTTTAGGATTACGGCGACGTCGATGGCCTCTTGTGTAAGCGCTCCGGCGACTGGGGTTAGCCAGCCGAATGCGGCAGCGCCCATAGCGAGCCCGGAAAGCGCCATGCCAACGACAATACTTTGCATGGCGATGGCGCGAGTGCGGCGCGCGATGACAACGGCGTCCGAAACGCGATCGAGTTGATTGACAAGGATGACGACGTCGGCCGCCTCCGATGACGCGCTCGCGCCGCGCGCGCCCATGGCGATGCCGACATCGGCCGCCGCCAAGGCTGGAGCGTCGTTGATGCCGTCGCCAACCATGAGGGTCGGGTTCAGCCGCTGCTCTAGCGCAACTGCTTCGACCTTGTCGGCGGGGACGCGATCGGCGAGCACAGCGTCGAGATCAAGCGCCGCGCCGATCGTCTCAGCCGCATCGGCCCGGTCGCCCGTCACCATGACAATGCGCGCGACGCCGGCACTGCGAAGAGCGCGGACGGCCCGCGGGGTCTCGCGCCTCAATTCATCCGCAAGCAGCAAGGCACCAGCGGCGCGCCCGTCGATCGAGACGAACACACTGAGGGCGGAGCGCCAGGACGCGCGCCGCAGCGCCCTCGCCGCCCACTCCTCTAGCCGGCCTCCGCCATAGACGAGCTGATGCGAACCGACGCAAACCTTCCGCGCGTCGACAACGCCCCCGAGCCCGGATCCCATGGTCTCGCGCACGTTTTGGGGGATCTGCAGCTTGAGGCCCTTGCCTACCGCGGCGGAGACGATGGCGGCTGCGACAACATGATGAGAAGCCTGCTCCAACGAGGCTGCGAAGCGAAGCAATTCGTCAGGATCCTGGCCAGGAGCGGTCTCAACGGCGACCAGGCGTGCGCCGCCAACGGTCAAAGTGCCCGTCTTGTCGAACATCACCGTGTGTACCCGGGCGAGCGCCTCGAGCGGGCCGCCGCCCTTGATCAAGATGCTGCGGCGGGCAGCCTGGGCCGCGCCGGCGATAAACGCCACGGGTGCTGCGAGGATCAAAGGACAAGGCGTCGCCGCGACGAGCACGGCGAGCCCGCGAACGGGATCTCCTGAAAGAGCCCAGGCGGCCCCAGCTACAAGTAGCGTCACTGGTAAAAGAAGCAACGCAAAGCGATCCGCCATCCGAATGAATGGAGCCTTGGCTGTTTGCGCCGCCGTGACCATTTTTATGATGCCGGCGTAGGTGCTTTCACCAGCGGTGGCCGATGCGCGCATCTCGAAGGTCTCACCCGCGTTGATCGCGCCGCTGCGCGCCGCCTCGCCTGCCCGCCGCGTGACCGGAATCGGCTCTCCCGTCACCGCCGATTCGTCGAGCGAAGCGCTCGGACTGGTGATCTGTCCGTCGACAGGAACAACCTCGCCAGCGCGCACCAGAAGCGCATCTCCGACAACGACCAGATCAATTGGCACGTCTTCAAACGAGCCCTCAGTTTTGCGATGCGCCACGCGCGGCGCGCGATCGACAAGAGACTTCAAATCCCTCTCGGCGCGCCCGACTGCAAAATCCTCCAGCACGGAGCCGCCGGCATACATGATGGCGACGACCACTCCGGCCAGTGTCTGGCCAAGCGCCAGCGCGGCGGCCATCGATACGAACGCGACCGCATCGACGCCCATTCTTCCCGCCAGAAAGTCGCGAGCGATTGAGATCGCGAGACCCGCGACCACAGGAATTGTGCCCGCCGCCCATATCCACCGCGCAAGCCCGTTGCGCCCCGTGAAAGCGGCGGCAAGTCCGAGGGCAAGCCCCGCTAACGCGATTATTATCAGGGCGCGGCGTAGCGTCCGCTCGTTGATCATCTATTTGTCGGCTCAAGCATCTTGGCGCCGGACCTTCGCTTTCGCGAACATAGAGGCCCGTTGCAACGAAGGTAGAAATGGCGCAGGCGCCTCACGGACATTTGGGTCCACATCGTCCTTTGAGGCGTAAGGACCAGCGAGGAACCCAGTTTTGAACCCCGTCGCGGTTTGGCGCTGAATCGCGACGTAAAAGGGTTCAGCCATTTGAGATTGCCTTTCGGTTTCCGCTCGAAAATATCAACACTCTCACAATTGTATCACTTGGTTGCGAAAATTAAGCTGTTTGCGGGCAATTGTCGCTCACGATGTTCCAACTACGCGACATCGCAGAGCGGAAAACGGGATACCCGCGCAAGCGGGCGCGATCAGGTATTGACGAGCCGCGCGATGGCAAAGGCCGCGGTGGCCGCAAGAGAGCCGACAATCGCTGTTTGCAGCGCGCTTCGGACTGGTGCGACACCGGTCATTTGGCCTTTGACCCCACCAAAGATCAAGAGAGCGGCCAAAGTCAACGCGATCGAGATCGGCAGCGCATGTGAAACCGTCGGCAGAAAGAAATAGGGCGACAACGGAATAAGACCGCCGACGACATAGGCGCCGCCGATCGTCAAAGCACTTTTAAGTTCCCGGCCTGCTTCCGGCTCTTCCAAGCCGAGTTCGAAACGCATCATGAAATTGATCCAACGTTCCGAATCACGAGTGAGCGCGGCAGTTACCGTTTCGGCCAAGGCCGGATCAAGGCCTTGCGCGCGTAGGATTTGCCGGACCTCCGCACGCTCGCTTTCCGGAACCTGTTTGATCTCGGTCTTTTCACGTTGCAGTTCGGACCGGTAATGTTCAAGATCCGTGCG
>PLUZ01000511.1 GCA_003162995.1 Methylocapsa sp.
TTCGTGAACGACCGCTTCGGAGAATCGGAAGCTGGTGTTGGAGCGACGAGGTTGGGTCGATTTCGAGGTCAGCGCAAGGTTTGTAATATTTTGTACGGTAGATTGTACGTATAGAGAACGGCATCTCGGCGTCAGCTTTTCATAAGGAGTAGGACGAGGTTGACCGCCAAATGTCGTTAGGCCCCGCTGATGAAGCATTTGTTCACGATAGATACTCAACGAAGGCCTTTGATCAGACGTATGTTCCCGGTCCGTCTAAATTGCCGTACAAAAAATTCTTATGACCGTTTGCAAGTGATTTTGACGCGCGTAATTGACCCGCCGCGCGACGCGGTGAGAGTGAAGGCTTGCATGGAGGCAGAGGTCAGGACGCCGGCGTGATATCGACGGTTGAGCCGTTTCTCATGCGCGGGTTGGATACCGCATGCGGAGCTTTCGTCGTAGGGTTGCCTCGGTCTACCATCGGAGATCGGTTGTCCCGCTCCTTTTTTTGTCGGAGGATCCCTTGACCGGCGCCGACGCCCTGGCCGCTGCCTCGGATTTATGTATTGCCGCTTGACTACTCGTTGAACGCTTTCAGCTTGACTTGCTGCCCGATTGCCCAAATGAAGCCGACGAGCTCGCGGGCGATGGCGGTGATGACGATCGGCGCCTTTTTGCCGCGTGCCAACATGCGGCGATATCGCGCGCATAGTCTCACCTGCGCCTTCCAGGCGACGTCGCGAATCGGTGTCGCGAGCGATTGCTGACGTAGCATTATCGTCTGACCGATCTTCGCCGGCATGCGATAGGCCCAGGCGGCTTCGACAATGAGTCGGCGAGCTACGATGCTGCCCGCTTTGGTGATGCCCGTCAGTTTGCGTTTGCTTCCGCTCGAGTGTTCGCCAGGAACGAGGCCGAGAAAGGCCATAAGTTGGCGAGGATGCTCGAAACGCCGCATGTCGCCGATTTCGGCAACCACCCCGGCGGCGACCACGAGGGCGACGCCACGCAACGCTTGGAGCGCGTCGACGACGGGACCGAGTGACCATTCCGGCACGAGAGCCTCGATTTGCGTCTGGATTAGATCCTTGCGTTCGATTGCCTGATCCATGGCATTGAGGTAAGTCTGAAAAGCAATCTGCTGCGCGGGATGATTGAAGGTCTGATTGGCAAGCCACACGCGATGCTGCTTTTTCCAGACCGCACCGGCATAGCGGCGGCCATGACGCAGGAGAAAGCCTTGGATGCGCTGACGGACCTGGCGCAGCTCCTTCGTGGCGGCCTCGCGAGCGCGGATGAGATCGCGCATTGCCTCATGGGCTTCGTCCGGTACCCAGACTGAGGTAAGTTCTCCCGCGCGTGACAAGCGGCCGAGCAGCACGGAATCGCGTCGATCGGTCTTGACGCGATCGCCAGCGCGTCTTGGCGTGTGAGCGGGAGAGACGACCTCACAGACATGGCCAGCGGAGTTGATCTGACGATAGAGACCATAACCGCAGGGACCTGCCTCGTAGACGAAGTGCAGCTTGCCATACCGGCCGCCAAGTTTCTTCAGCATTCTCCCAACGGCATCTGGCGTGTTGGCGATCTCGCCGTGGAAATGTATGTCTCCCGTTCGGCCGGTTTCCGCGATGGCGATAGCAATTGTTTCCTTGTGGACATCGAGCCCGATATAGGCGTTAAACTCCATGACGGTCCGTCTCCCTGTGCGTGAGGATCGACGCATTTTTGCGTAACCCTCGATGGTTTGCACAATGTGGAGACGGGCCACCCCGTCCGCCACCAAACGGTCATATCGTCTAGCAAACCTTGCGCCGACCTCCGCTAGCCGTCCATTCCGGCGATGGCGCGGGCAAAATCGCGCGCCTCGAAAGCTTCGAGGTCGTACGCGCTCTCACCGACCCCGATGAAGTGAATCGGAAGCTGAAATTTTTCCGCAATCGCAACGAGAATACCGCCGCGCGCGGTTCCGTCGAATTTGGTCATGACAAGACCGGTGACGCCGGCGACACGGCCGAAAATCTCGACCTGGCTCATTGCGTTCTGCCCTACTGTCGCATCGAGCACAAGAAGCACGGAATGCGGCGCGTCGGGATCGACCTTCTTCATGACGCGAATGATTTTTTCGAGTTCGGCCATCGGCTCGGCCCTGTTTTGCAGTCGCCCGGCGGTGTCCATCAACACTACGCTGTCGCCGCGTTCGCGCGCCATCTTGATCGCATCGAAAGCGAGGGCCGAGGCGTCGGCGCCTTGTTCGCGCGAGATCACCGGACAAGCCAGACGTTCCCCCCATATCTTCAATTGTTCGATCGCTGCGGCGCGAAACGTATCGCCGGCGGCGAGCAGGACACTATGGCCATTGGCGGAGAATTGCGCCGCAAGCTTGCCAATGGTCGTCGTTTTGCCCGATCCGTTTACACCAACCACGAGAATAACGAATGGCTTATTGCCGGGATCAATCTCCAGCGGCCGAGCATAGGGCGTGAGCACGCGCTCGACCTCGGCGGCAAGAACCCCCCTGACCTCCTCGACGTCAACATCCTTGTCATAACGGTCCTTGCTGATCGCCTTTGTGATCTTTGCAGCCGTCGCGACCCCGAGATCGGCTCTGATCAACACCTCCTCGAAATCGTCGAGCATCTCCGCGTCAAGTTTGCGCTTGGTGAAGATGGCAGCGAGGCTGGCTCCGATTGACCCCGACGTACGCGACAGTCCATCACGGAGCCTCGCCCACCAACTTCGATTCGGCACAACTGGTTCGGCGGGAGCCATGTCGCGCGCAGTCGGATCTGGCTCGAAAGCTTCGTCTTGCACCGGAGCAGAGAAATCAGACTCCAAAACCCCATCGTCCGCGGGAACCTCGGTATCGAGTGCCGCGGCATGAACGGGGGCTTCCTCGACGCCGCCGGCCGGCGCTTCGTGAGACGGAGTTGTGGTCTCAGCCTCCGGCGGTGACGTTCGCTTCCGCTGCGACCGCAATCTATAGGCGGT
>PLUZ01000141.1:0-15665 GCA_003162995.1 Methylocapsa sp.
CGCTTGGCCTCGGTCACATTGAACCGGGTGATGCCAATCTGCGTCAGCGCCTCCTGAACGTCTTCGAGCTTGAATGTCCTTATGGTGGCGACGACGAGTTTCATGGGATTTTTCCCAGATGTTGTTTTGGTGAAAGTGGCAGGTCATCCCTCTCGCGTCAAAACATATCCAAACTGCCACCCTGGCGATCAATCAATGTGCCATGCGTCGTTGCCTATCCGATGCGTGAGCTAAACAGATTAACGCTAACGAAAGTGCTTTGTTCCGTTGATAATTGAAAGAGATAGCGTCAGCGTCGAGGAGTTCGCCGAGGAGGTAGCTGCTGACTAAGAATTAGGCAGAATGCGTGAGCGCAACCGCGATTTTCGAAAATCCACATATGTCAATGCTTCTCTAGACCATGATCGCTTCAAGATGAATCGTTCATGGTCTCACTCTCTTTGTTTTGCCGCATGATCTTATCCAAAAAGTCTGCAGCTTTCTGGGATCATGCTCTAACTCATCGATCCGAAAACGATAAAATGCCGGTCGCTGACGGTTTCAGTCTGCAATGAACCCATATTGAGGGAGACGAGTTGCTCCATAATCTCGACGGGACGGTACGCGGCAAGGAGGGAGTTCAAGAAATCAGCGCGCAAAACTTCCGTCTCTTTGCCAGCGTATGTCTCAACGATCTTTTCGGCCTCAATGCGGGATTGGGGCCGGATGAGATCCATCACCAGCACCGCGGCGCCAGGCGCAGCGCAGGCATGAATCGTCCTCCATAAGTCAAGCGGATCACGCATGTGATGGAGCAGACTGTTGCTGACCACGGCGTGAAATGCGTTCGATCCAAAGGGATTTGCTTCCCGGCCTATATGCCACCTTCGAACATCAACGCGATTGGCCAAGGAGGCATGCCGGAGGATGGTTTTGCGAGCGATATCGAGCATGGCACCGGCGCCATCCGTGCCAACAACCCTTGCTTGCGGGTAACGGCGTGCAAGTTGAATGGTGATATCGGCGGGGCCACATCCAAGATCTAAGATTTGCTGGCCGTGAAACGCGGGAAACTTGTCCGAAAACAGAGCGAGGAATTTCGCGTTCGGCTCCGAGAAGTCGGCACCGGCATAAGCTTGTGCATTGCGTTGCACATCCATCAATTCTTCTTCGGGGACGCGATTCACAGAATTTGCCGCCTTGTTTTCCCGGTTAACTGTTCCTCTTTTGAGGAGTCGATCCTAAATGACGAGCATCGCCCTTTCAAATCGGCAGGGCGCCGTCAAGCATGAGCACACGCGCCGTGTTATTGACACATCAGACGAATGAACGTGAGAACGGCTCCCCCGATCCGATCGTATAATCATGAACGAAATCAGAGAACCATCGCGGCTCACGCCTGTCATTGCGGAAACGGAGGTCCTCGTGGTCGGCAGCGGGCCAGGCGGGCTGGCCGCGGCGGTCAGTTCAGCGCGGGCAGGGGTGCCGACCATGCTGGTTGAGCGGTATGGCTGCCTTGGCGGAAATTTGACCCATGTCGGGGTCGAGGGCATCGCCTGGTACCGGCAGGAGAAGACGGTCGATGTCGAGGGAATCGGTCTTGAATTCGAGACACGGGCCAAAAATTCCGGCGGCGCCGCGCCGGAACCGCAATCGCGGAGCCATGCCATCAATGCGGAGATGTTCAAGATCGTGGCCGACAATTGGGTGCAGGAGGCAGGGGTCGAAACGCTCCTTCACGCGCTTGCCGTTGGCGTCGTTCGTGACGGCGATGGTCTGAAAGGGATCATCATCGAAAGCAAGTCCGGGCGAGGGGCAATTCTCGCCAAGCGCATCATCGACGCCACCGGCGATGCCGACATTGCCGCGCTCTGCGGCGTTCCCTGCCGCAAGACCCCGAAAGAGGACCTACTATCGGTTACGGTGATGTTCTCCTGCTCCGGCGTCGACAGGGCCCGCTTCCTTGAGTACGTCAAAGCGAACCCGAAAAAATACAAGGACTGGGGCAAGAACTGGGAAATGAAAACCGGCGGCAAGGAGGACGAACTGTTCAGTCCATACCTTGAAGAACCGTTCGACATGGCCCGGGAAAGCGGCATCATTCCGGCCGGCCTGAAAAGCATAGGCGGCACCTGGAGCGCGATTAGCGAGCATGGCGAGGCCACCTATCTCAATATGGTGCATATGCTCGAATATGACGGGACCGATGTCCGCGACCTCACCCGCGCGGAGATGGAGGGGCGGCGTCAGGCCATGCTCGCCATCAAGGCGCTGCAATGCTTCGCGCCCGGGTTCGAGAAGGCAGCTTTGCGAAATTTCGGCATGACGGTCGGCATTCGCGATACGCGGAAAATTATCGGCCGTTACGATCTGACCGAGCGGGACGTGCTGGAACAGGCCCGCTTCGAGGATTCGATCGGCATCTTCCCGGAATTCATCGACGGCTACGGCGTTCTGGTGCTGCCGACGACCGGGCGGTATTTCCATGTCCCTTACGGGGCGCTGGTGCCGCAGGGCGTGGACAACCTGCTGATCGCCGGGCGTTCGGTTGCCGGGGATAAGATCTCGCATGCCGCCGTCCGCAACATGATGTGCTGCACCGTCACGGGCCAGGGCGCCGGAGTAGCCGCCGCCATCTCGGTGAAAAACAGGGTTTCCACCGCAGAAGTCAGGATCACGGATATTCAGACCGAATTGAAAAGGCAGGGCGTACGTTTCCGTTAAAGTCCGCCCTCCGTAGTGCATGTTTCGAGCCTGGCTGAGTGTGCTCAGTCCGTGCTTCGCTGGTTGGCCAGATCCACTTCGCGCAGATCGAGTTCCCGCTCGATTCGGCGCCGCACCTCGTCCTTTAGCTCGCCGCTGCGATAGAGTTCGTTAATGTGCTGCCGTTCGGCGGTGATCAGCAGAAGCTCGATCTCATCATGAAGTTCGGTGAGCTTTCGATGACCGTCATGGCCGTCGCTTCTCAGCTCGATGTGCCTGAGACGATCGCGATGATGCGCGCGGAGCGGCCGGACGATGTCTTCGGAAAGATTACGCTCCGATGTGATCTGGTCGAGCCGCTCGATCGCGGCCTGGATCCCTTGCCGCCTGGCCTTGTGCTCATCGACTGCATCAGCACGGCGCTCGAGTCGCCCTGCATGGGCGAGGCCGAGCATCCGTATCACCGCGGGGAGCAGCAATCCTTGGCCGACCAATGTCACGAGGATGACGGAAAACGTCAGAAAAAGAATCAGATCGCGGCCGGGAAAAGGCTGGCCATCCGCGGTTGCAAACGGGATCGCGAGCGCTGCCGCGAGCGAGACGATGCCGCGAACTCCGGTGAAGGCGAGCACGAATGGCCATTGCCAAGGTGGCGACGGATCCCTGCGCTTAATTGGGGGGAAGAGCCAGCGTGGCAGATAGGTTGCGGGATACATCCAGATGAAGCGCGTCACGATCACCACGGCACTGACGACGGCGGCGGCGATGGCCAGCTCGGATAATGAATGATCGCCGATGCGGGCGATCAGCGTGCGCGCCTGAAGGCCGGTGATGAGGAACACCATGCCTTCGATGAGATAGATGAAGAAATCCCAGAAGAAGATGCCCTGGAGGCGCGTCGCGGCGCTGATCAGCCGGAGGCCGTTCCAACTGATGTAGAGTCCGGCCGTCACGGTGGCGAGCACGCCGGAGCCGCCCAGATGTGCAGGTGGCCAATAGGCCAGGAACGGGACCAAAATCGAGATCGTGATCTCGATGCGCGGATCATGGACCCAGCGCCGCAGGCGCAATGTCAGCCAGCCCACTCCGATTCCCCAGACAATTTCGCCGGCGACGATAGCAGCAAACATTCCTGCTGCTTCCCCGAACGAAAATACGCCAGCGCTCACAGCGGCGACCGCGAAACGGTAAAGGATCAGCGCGGTGGCATCATTTGCAAGCCCTTCGCCTTCGAGGATGACAAGGAGCCGCCTGGGGAGCTGCATTCTGCGAGCGATGGAGAGCGGCGCCACAGCGTCCGGCGGCGAAACAATAGCGCCCAAGACGAAGCCGACCGGCCAGGCGAGACCCAGCACAAAATGCGCTGCCGCAGCGACGGCAATCGTCGTGAACACGACGCAACCCACGGCCAGCAGCGAAATTGGGCGCAAATTGAACCGGAACTCGCGCCAGCTCATCGCCACTGCAGACGCGTAGATGACGGGTGGCAACACCAGAAGGAGCACCAGTTCCGGAGCAAGGGCCAGGGCCGGCAGGCCGGGGACGAGCGCTAGAACAACCCCGGTCAGCACCAAAAGAATGGCCGGGGGAATCTTGAGCTGTGCCGAGAGGACCGCCACCGCCGCAACCACAGCCAGCAGCAAGACCAGAATCTGAATCGTCGAAATCATGCGCCTATTTGTCCGCGATGATGTCGAAACACAAGCCGAATGAATCGCCCGGATTCAAAGACTTGGAGCATGTCCGAATCGAAAAAGCCGGGCAATTTTCTTCATTAACTGTTCGACACTTCGAAGGACATGGAATAACTTTAGCCTGCGGGGCCAGCCAACTTTGACACGGGCGAAATACCCGGTCCAAGCGAATCCCCCCGCTGTGATACCAGCTTTGACGGCATGGACCCCACGCGCCGCGAGGATCGGCGGCGTCATTATCACCTGGGGGCGCCTCGGAATAAAGCTGCGCCTTGCACCCACCGGACCGGAGACGATAGGCATGCAGGAACTCACCCCCGAAGGGCGCAAGATTGTCGATGATTTGGCGCTGCGCCACGGGGTCGGCAGCGATGCCGTGGCGGTCTTGCTTTGCGCACTCGACCTCGGCAATGGCGCGCAAGCCCAATTCAATCACCCTGATCTCGGCGGCATGGGGCAATGGTCGCAGGGTGGCATGATCATGATTGGCGACATGTTCAATCAAGGCCTCAAATACCGTGTGGACGCGCTCTGCCGTGAGCTCGCCAGCCTCCTGCGCAGTCAACCCGCGCTCAACCGGCCAGAGGCAAGCCAATCTCAATCGCAATCCCACAGCGGCGGTTACGCGGGCGTCAGTCTCTTCATCAAGGGATCCGGCCAGTCCTCGCATAATTGGTGGCCAGCCGAACTTGGCAGCCCCGCCTCGACCGGCGCGCAGAACAATCTGCACTATGCTTGCTTCCCGGACCAGCGCCGCCTTGCAATCCGGCATGATGGCCAGGTGAGCGTTTATGATACCGGCGAACATCGGATCACGGGCTTTTCCCAGCAGCAAAGCGGCGATCAGTCGCTCACCTTCACAAGCCAGTTCGGACTTGTCCGCGTCGCCGATTTACCCTTGGTCCTTTCCGGCAACCATGATTTGCACAATCCATCCGCGGCGCAGCCAAGCGAACCCGCGCCGATGCGGCCGCCAGCCGCGACTCCGGTTGAGAGACAGCCACCGCAAACACCCGCCGCAACTCCGGCGCCAGCTTCGACCGACGACATACTGACGACGATTGAACGGCTATCCGACCTGCGCCAGAAGAACATTCTCACCGAAACGGAATTTGCTGCGAAAAAGGCGGAGCTTTTGAGCCGGCTGTAAGGGTTGCGTGGTTATGCGGCTGGAACCGCACCCATCATACCAGCTTGGCCGAGAGCCCGATTTCGACGGCGGCGAGCGCCTTGGAAACGGGACAGTGAATCTTTGCTTGGGATGCGAATGATTCGAATGTCGCCGCATCGATGCCAGGAACCGTCCCTTCGGTCTCCAAATCGATTCTGGAGATGGCAAAGCCGTCCGGCACAGGCCCGAACTGCACGATTGCCTTGGTATGCACCCGCGTAGGGGGATGGCCTGCCTGCGAGAGCGCGAGCGATAGGGCCATCGAGAAGCAAGCCGCATGGGCGGCGGCGATCAGCTCTTCCGGGTTCGTGCCGCTGCCGTCCTCAAAACGCGACTTATAGGAGTATGGCCCGTTGAACGCACCGCTCCCGAACGAGACCGTACCTCCCCCATTCTGAAGATCGCCATGCCACTCGGCATCGGAAATTCTCTTGACCATGAACGCTCTCCCTTTGGTTGTCGCCCACGCTTCAGTCATGTCCAAAGGACCATCGCTTGACGGCAAATCTCTACAGGACAACACCAGCGCCAGAAATCCTCCAGAACTTTGTTCGATCCCGCCGCGGATTTCCCGCACACGGCGGAAGGGGGAAGGCGCAGCACCCCTGAAGCCAGACGATGTAGAATGCCTTCGAGGCCCCGGACGCTCACGGGAGCCGGGGTTGCATCTGGCCAATGAAACCAGAACGAGCCTTAAACGGCTCGATTGAGATCGGGCCGCTCAAAGGCTGATTATGTCCATTCACCAAATGGCGAGGAGATAAGTAGAGAGGGGATAGGCCAAGACAATCCCTAGCGCCACGCCGCCGAGGACGTCGCTTGGATAATGATGGGCCGTCGCCATCCTTGACCAAGCCATGGACAGGATAAGCGCCACAGCAGACACCGCAATGGACGGCCATGCAATAACGATAGGCACCAGCACCCCAGACAAAGTCATTGTGTGGCCGCTCGGGAACGAGTGCTCGTCGAGAACCTTCAGCAACACAGGCAGCTGGGGATCGGCATGAAAAGGGCGCTGCCTGCCGATGTAACGCTTAATGTGGGGGAACAGGCAGTGCAGCAATGCCGCGTTCAGGCCTGCGAGGGCGATGATTGGGAGCCCCTCGCGACCCGCGCATTGGAACGTGATCACCCCTAGGATCAGATAGATCCAACCATTTCCCAACTTGCTGATCATGATCGCCAAAGCCCTGCCGATCGTTGATCGCGCCGAACGGGAAACGATGCGAACAGCGGCGAGGTCGGCGGCGAGGAAGCGTTTCGCCCAGATCGCCGTGAAAAGATCGTCTCTATTGATCACGGCCTGAGGAACACGGCGTTCCAGCATAGCAAGGGGTTTCAGAAAGAACTCCATGGAAAAGACGTAAGCGATTGATGCTGCATTTTCGTGACATTGAAGCAGATACGAAGAACATTGCAACTATAGCAGTTTTTTTCGACAATGTCATCGATTCGTCAATATTCGCCAAATAGTTGTACAAACGATTTTGAGATAAGCGCTCTCCTGGGAGCGCGGCCCTAGATGGTCAAGCCTGCTTTTGCCACAGAACAGGTTGCATCATGAGTCCTATGTGGTGGCAGACCGGGACGATCTATCAAATCTACCCCCGGTCATTTCAGGACTCGAACGGTGATGGCATAGGTGATCTTGAGGGTATCCGGCAGCGGCTTGATTATCTCGCTTGGCTCGGCGTCGACGCGATCTGGATTTCGCCAGTCTATCCCTCGCCCATGCATGACTTCGGTTACGATGTCACGGATTACTGCGGGATTGATCCGATCTTCGGCTCGCTCGAAAGTTTCGATCGCCTCATCGAGGAAGCGCATCAAAAGCAGCTCAAAATCATCCTCGACTTTGTTCCAAACCACACGTCGATCGAACATCCTTGGTTCAAAGCCAGCCGGCGGTCGCGCGCCGATCCGAAACGCGACTGGTATATTTGGCGGGACGCAGCTCCAGATGGCGGTCCGCCGAACAATTGGATCAGCAACTTTGGCGGCAGTACCTGGGCATGGGATGCAGGCAGCGGCCAATATTACTACCACGCCTATCTTGCCGAGCAGCCGGATCTGAATTGGCGAACTCCCGACGTGCGTGCCGCAATGCATGAGGTGCTGCGTTTCTGGTTGCGGCGCGGAGTCGATGGCTTCCGGGTCGACGTCATCTGGCATCTCATGAAGGATGCGGCGTTTCGCGACAATCCACGAAATCCGGACTGGACCACGGATGCTCCGGAGATCGATCGTTTGCTTCAAACCTATTCGACCGACCAGCCCGAAGTGCATGAGGTGATCGCCGGGATGCGGCTGGTACTTGAGGAATTCGACGGCCAGGTCTTGATCGGCGAGATCTATTTGCCGGTGGAAAGGCTCGTGACCTATTATGGCACGAACCTCATGGGCGCGCATCTGCCATTCAATTTTCAGCTTCTAAATGCGGCGTGGACGGCGCCCCATATCGCCGAATTGATCGTACGTTATGAGGGGGCTTTGCCGCAAGGCGGCTGGCCGAATTGGGTTCTCAGCAATCACGACAGGCCGCGCATCGCGGCGCGGGTGGGACCCGCACAAGCGCGCGTCGCGGCCATGCTGCTCTTGACCTTGCGCGGCACGCCAACGCTCTATTACGGCGACGAACTCGGCATCGGCCACGTCGAGATCGCACCGGACCGTATCAGGGATCCCTGGGCGAAACGCGAGCCTGGCCTCGGTGTCGGGCGCGATCCCTCGCGAACGCCGATGCAGTGGGATGCGAGCGCCTTCGCGGGCTTTTCGACGCATGAGCCCTGGCTGCCGCTCACGCCAGACTACGAGGCGCGCAATGTCGCTGTCATGAGCAAGGATAAAACGTCAATCCTCTGCTTGATTCGAAGCTTGCTCCACTACCGGCGCGGCCATGCGCCGCTCTCCCAAGGGGGATGGCATCTCCTCTCACGGGAAAGCGATATCCTTGCCTATGAGCGCCGCAATGGTGATGATCGGATCGTTGTCGTCCTCAACTTTACCGCCGATCCGCAGGCCTGGTCCGGCCCCCTATCAACCAAGGCCAGGATTGCCCTTTCCACATATGGCGACCGTCGCGGCGACTTTGTTGGACCGGCCGTGAGCCTGCGCCCAAACGAAGGCCTGCTCATCGAGCAGGCATGAGCTAACTTGGCTTCGTCACCCCGGCATCTTCGGCCGCGCGCTTCGCGATAGCAGACCAGTCGAGTTCTCCGTCGCCATGCGCGAGCGCGGCCAGAAACCGGTCACGCACGATTGCCGCGAAGGGCAAGGGCACTTCGAGCTTCTCGGCTGCAAGCTGCACGAGCCGATTGTCCTTCTGACCGAGCTCCATCTTGAAGCCGGCGGGCGAAAACCTGCCTGCGAGGATGATTTCGCCATAGGTTCTATAGACCGGCGCGGCAAACAGCGTCTCGGTCAGAAGCTCGTAAACCTTGCTTGTCTCGATCCCGCCTTTCGCGGTCAAGGCGAAGGCTTCGGCCAGGCTTTCGATGACGCAAGTGATGAGAAAATTGCCGGTAAGCTTGACCAAATTGGCCTGCGCCGGCGTGTCGCCGATCACAAAGCTTCGCTGTCCGATCGCGTCCAGTGCCGGACGGATCCGTTCGACGACGTCGGCGGCGCCGGCCACGGCGATAAAAAGCTTGCCCGCCTGCGCCTGATCAGGCCGGCCGAACACGGGCGCTGCGGCAAACCGCTGACCTCGTGCCTCATGAGCTGTGGCGAGGTGCTCGGACAGCGCCACCGAGATCGTGCTCATCGAGACATGCGCCGCCCCTTTGGCGAGCCCCTCGGCAAGGCCGTTCGGGCCAAGCGTCACCGATTCGACCGCCTCATCGTTGGCGAGCATGGTGATCGCAATCTCGGCGCCGCTCGCCGCCTCCGCCGGAGTAGCGGCGATCCGCGCACCTTCCGCATGGAGCGCCGCGGTTGGTTCCGGACTCCGGTTCCACGCGATTACCTTGTGCCCATGCTTGATGAGGTTGCGCGCCATGCCGCCGCCCATCCCGCCAAGTCCGAGGAATGCAATATTCATGGCCTTACTCCTTTGTCCGCCATTGAGAGTAAACGCCGAATGGCGCCATCCGTGCCCGCCTCTGGCAGGGAAGGGAATTAACTATAGCACATTGCCGCTGAGCTTTATCTTCTCCACAGTATCTATCCTTAAGGGACATTTTCGAGATGCCAGCTTTTCCCGATCTCTATGGGCCGTCCAACCGGGCAGAGAGAATCGCCGTCCCCGAGGGAGCCGCCGCCGGAACGCGTTATGGCGAGGCTCAGATGGCGCATCTTGATGGCGAACGGAACTGACTCTTAAGCCTCCATCTTCGATGACATGCTTATCTGCGACGAGTCGGACCCAGCCTGGGATCAGGTCAGCATGCTACCTTGGACAGGTCGAAGCATCGCTGGAAAAAATCACATGACGATTCACATAGCGCCACCGGACAGGCCGGAACTCGATGACTCGTTTACGCTGTGGCGGGCGCAGTATCCAAAATATGGCGCGCTGATCGACGAGGGAGCGCCTCCGCTAACAACTTTGCGCTATCTCGGACTGGTGCTGTGGGGGGACGGACGTCTAGATGATGCGGTCTGCGTCCTGACCAAGGCCGTGAGCTTAGCGCCGAACGAACCGGTGATATTGGGCGAACTCGGCAGCCTTCTCCGCGCGGGTGGCCGAAAAAGTGAGGCGATGCACTATCTGACCGCCTCGCTGAAACTGGACCCGGAGCAAACCCTGGTCTGGCTCACTCTTGCTGGTCTCTGCAACGAGGTCGGCGACAAGACCTCAGCCGAACAGGCTTTTCGTGCGGCTCTTGAGCTTGATTCCGCTTCGGCCGAGGCGGCGGCGGGATTGGGCCTGCTCTATATCGAAATGCGCCGTTTCGAAGATGCCGCGCGCCTGCTGAGCGCCGCGGTGGAGCATGGCGTGACCGCCATGCCGATCTATGCTTGTCTCGGCCAAACGCTGTATCTTCTCGGTGATTTCTCGAAGGCGAGCGCTGCGCTGGAAAAAGCCGCGCGCGCGTGTCCAGACGAAGTGCGCATCGTCCAGAAATACGCCCAGGCCCGCCTGACCGAGACCATAATCGAGAGTTCCGTGGAGGACGCATTTGAGGTCTACCACGCGATTGCAGGCCGCCACGCTGAAGATTTGACGGCGGTGTGCCGCACAGCCTTCCAGGCACTCTGCGGCTATGGGCGGAAAGAGGCGGCGATCCGGCTCGGCGAGGCCCTACTCGAGCGCGTGCCGGACGATCCGGTCATCGGCTATCACCTCGACGCATTGCGCGGACAAGCGTATGAGCGCGCACCCTGCACCTATCTGAAGGCGAGTTTTGACAAATATGCGCCTGACTTCGATTGGCACCTTGTCGAGGTTCTGGACTACCGGCTTCCTGACAAACTCCACCCGCTCCTTGTCGAAACCGGCATAACCTTCTCTCGCATCCTGGATCTGGGTTGCGGGACAGGATTGTCGGCGCCGCATCTCGCATCCTTCGGTGGACATCTGACCGGCGTCGATCTTTCTCCGCGCATGCTGGACAAGGCCAGAGAACGCAATCTCTACGACCGGCTGATCGAAGACGAGGCAATCCACTATCTCGCGAAACGGGAAGAACATTTCGATTTGATCGTATCGCTGGACGTCCTCGTCTACTTCGGCGATCTGGNNCAGCGGCGTCTTCGCGTTCAGTTTTGAGACCGGGCAAGACGCAAATTACACGCTTCTGCCGTCGGGACGCTTCGCCCACGATCTTGCCTATATTGAAAGGCTTCACGGGGCGAATTTCAACTGTATCTCTTGTGTCTCGACAATGGTGCGGCTTGAAGCCAACCGGCCTGTTGCAGGCCATCTCGTGGTGTTGCAGCGCCTATGAAGAGGTCTGGTCTAGCGGAGTTCCTCAGGCGGCGGCTCTAGCAGGCCTCTTACGAAGATCCTGACCGCCTGCCGGGCGCGGCGTTCGAGCGTCTCGGGTTCCATCTGAACGCCAAGCAATGCCATTCGCGACACGCGGCCGAGAACAATGCTGAGAAAGAGATCCGCTGCAAGCGACAGATCATCGATCACATAGCGATGCGTGCCGGAAAAGCTCATCAGGATTTTTTCGACGATCCGGATTTGCCGATACAAGCCTTCCTGAACGGCAAGCTTGCCGAGCTCCGGAAATCGAGCGCCTTGCGCGGCAAGGATGCGGCCTAAAGCGATCGCTGAAGGCGACAGCGTAAGCTCGAGCAACCGGCGCGCGACAATCAGAAGCGTCGCCTCCAGGCTTTTGCCTTTCAGATTATTTTCGAATTCCTCTTCAAGAGGGCCATAGGTGAGAAGGATGCGGCGGCGCAAGATGTCGGCGAAGAGAGCGCCCTTGTCGGCATAGCGGGCATAAAGCGTGGCCTTGCCGATCATAGCGGTTTCGGCGAGCCGCTCCATCGATGTCCCGTCGAAGCCGTGCTCCATGAACATTTGGGCCGCGATTTCAAGAAGACGCTCGTCGCGCAGCACCGCCGCCGCCTTGGTCGGGCGGCCGCCGCGCGTCTTTGGCCGCAATTCCACAGGTTTTTCCTCGAGAGTCTCGTCCATTATTACCTTAAAGCTTTAGCTTGCCATTTCCCAAATCCTGGTATAGAACGATACCGTTCTGTTTCATAATGGTGTAAAATGGATGTTTCCGCAAGATCTCATGCTCATCCCAACGGCGCAATGAGCGAAAGCGCCCTCAAGATCGGGGGCGATACAATCCTCCGTCTGCGCGGGGATGCTTCGCCCGCCGCCCTTTTGAGCCCTCCAAAAACGCCCGGTCTCGTGGCGCCGTCGCGATCACTGCGCGGACGGGTGCTGTTCACGCTTGCCCTTTTGCTTGCGGTCGGAGCGGCAGGCCGGTTTGGCTGGCATTGGTGGACGAACGGCCGATTCGAGGAGGCGACCGACAACGCCTATCTGCAGGCCGACAAGGTCGTCGTGGCGCCGAAAGTTGGCGGTTTTGTCGCAGAGGTCTTCGCCGGCGACAATCAGCCGGTCAAAGCGGGTCAAATTATCGCCCGGATCGACGATCGGGATTTCCGGGTCGCGTTTCTCCAGTCCAAGGCTGATCTTGATAAAGCGCGCGCGAGCGTCGACGGCGTTGCCTCGGCGCTTGTTCAGCAGCAAGCAAAGATCGAAGAGGCCAAGGCCGATGTCACCCATGCGACGGCGGCTCTCGACTTCGCAATCGAAGAACAGAAGCGCTACAACGATCTCCTGGGCCGCGGCGCGGGCACGGTCCAGCGGTCGCATCAGGCAATCTCCGATTTCCAGCAGAAACAAGCGGTGCTCGATAAGGCAAAAGCGAGCTATGACGCTGCTCTAAAGCAGACGGATGGTCTGCGATCTCTCGAAGACGCGGCGCGTGCCAGCCTGCAGAGATCCGAGATCAACCTTGAGCAGGCAAAGCTCAATCTCGACTACACCACGATCACGGCTCCGATCGATGGCGTGGTCGGCGATAGGGCGCTCCGCAAGGGGCAATTCGTGCAGCCCGGTACGAATCTCTTGACGATCGTACCGATGGGAAAATCCATCTATCTCGTCGCCAACTTTAAAGAGACGCAGCTTGGCGAGATGGTTGAAGGGCAAGCGGCAACCTTCACCGTCGATGCCTTCGGTGATCATGTCTTTCACGGCAGCATCGAAAGCTTTGCGCCAGGCACGGGATCGCAATTCGCCTTGCTGCCGCCGGAAAACGCGACGGGCAATTTCACCAAAATCGTGCAGCGCGTTCCAGTGAAGATCGTTCTCGACGATCATGATCCGCTGATCGCGCGGCTGCGGCCGGGGCTTTCGGCGGAGGCGGTGATTGACACGCGGGACCGTCCCAACACGCCGGTCTCCGTGCCAATTCAGCTTGGCGCTCTGAAGACGCAATAATGACTGACGCGCCCGAAGCAAAAGCCACGCTCGCGGATTGGCTGGCCGTGGCCGGCGCCATTGTCGGCGCCTTCACTGCCATCCTCGACATCCAGATCACCAACTCGTCGCTCGCCAATATCGAAGGCGCCATCGGCGCGTCGGCGGAGCAGGGGAGCTGGATTTCCACCGCCTACCTCATGGCCGAGATCGTCGTGATCCCGCTGACGGGTTGGCTTGGGTCGATCTTAGGTCTGCGCCGCTTTCTGTCGGTCAATACGTGCCTCTTCGTCGTCTTCTCCATTGCCTGCGCGCAGTCGACGTCGCTGGCACAGCTGATCATCTTCCGCGCTGGGCAAGGGTTCACCGGCGGTGTTTTGATCCCGACGGCCGTCACCATCATCCGCACACGCCTGCCGAAATCGCAGCAGGGGCTTGGTATCACCTTCTTCGGTCTGACGGCGACCTTCGCGCCAGCCATCGGCCCAACGATCGGCGGCTGGCTCACCGACAATTTCTCCTGGCATTATATTTTCTACCTGAACCTCGTCCCCGGCCCGATTGCCGCGATCATCCAGCTGATCGCCTTGCCCAAACAGCGGGCCCGATGGGCGGAGCTGCCGAAGGGCGATTGGTTTGGGATCGCGGCAATGGCGATCGGCCTTTCCAGCCTGACTTACGTGCTCGAGGAGGGTCAGCTGAAGGAATGGTTCGAGTCCGACGTGATCAGCCGGTTGACGATTGTCGCGGGTGTCGGCATCGCCTGCTTCCTTCTGCGCGAACTGACTGCGGCAAACCCTTTCATCAATCTGCGGGTCCTCGGCAATAGGACGATCGGCGCCTCCTGTGTGCTCATGACTGTGCTCGGCGCCGTTTCGCTCGGATCGACCTATGTGATCCCGCTCTATTGCGCGCAAATCCAAGGCTATAACGCAGAGCAGATCGGCTATGTCGTCATGTGGAGCGGCTTGCCGCAGCTCGTGCTATTTCCGGCCATGCCCTTCCTGATGAAGCGGTTCGATCCCCGCATTCTCGTGATCACCGGCACGCTGCTCTTCGCATCGAGCTGCTTCATCAATGTGAATCTGACACATGACGTCGGCATGGACCAGCTGATCCTGCCGCAGCTTCTGCGTGCCGCGGGCCAGCCTCTCTTCGCAATCCCTTTGACACAGCTCGCAACCGCAGGGCTCTCTCCGCGCGACACGGCCGACGCGTCGGCGCTCTCGAACATGATGCGCAATCTCGGCGGCTCGGTCGGGATCGCGATGCTGTCGACGATGATCGAACGGCGCGAGCATTTCCACTTCTCGGTCCTGGCGGAAGCGATGACGCAGAATGCCACGCGGACGCAGGAGAGGATCGCAATGCTCATGGCTGGTTTGCGCAATGGTGCCGCCGATCCGGCTATCGCCAAAGCGCAGGCGCTGATGTCGCTGGCGGCTCAGGTCCGGCGGGAAGCCTATGTGTCCGCCTATTCCGACGCCTTCTGGATCGTCGGCGTCGGATTGATCATCAGCCTTTCCGCCATCGTCTTGCTGAAACGGCCACGCCGGACCGCCGCACCGGTGGAAGCGCATTAAAGGCCTTGATAGAGGGGTGACCTCAAACAAGGCTGGTCGAAATCCGGCCAAAACTACGTTCAGCAGCGGCCGCCAACCTCATCGATGTGCTTCAAGAGGTCGGCTGGGTCTTCGTAGACGCGATAGGCGCCGGCGCGCTCAAGTTCTTCCTGGCCGTAGCCACCCGACAGAAGACCTATTCCTAGAGCCGGAGCGCGGCGGGCCGCCAACATGTCCCAGACGCTGTCACCGACCACCGAACTTGTATGGATGTCGCTTCCCAGCCGCGCCGCGGCGGCAAGGAAAAGATCGGGATCGGGTTTCGCGAATTTGACCTGGTCACGTGTGATAACGGGGACCCGCTCCCAATCAACGCGCAGTGCCTCCAGCGCAGGACGTGCCGTTTCCATTCGGCCGCTCGTCGCAATCGCCCAGGGTATCTCCGCATCGGTTAAATAAGCGAGGAGTTCGCGTGCACCTGGGAGGGGTTGAATATCCGCCGACAGCCGCTTGTAGGCTGCCGTATGGTGTCGCCGCAGACGTTCGATCCGCTCGGAACCTATTTCGATCCCGGTCTCACGCAGGAGCATGTTGGTCAACAGGCCGCCGCTCATGCCGATCTTGCGATGAATGCGCCATATGGACAGCGGAATTCCTTCTGC
>PLUZ01000141.1:15732-15903 GCA_003162995.1 Methylocapsa sp.
TCCGCCAAAGCAAGATAGCCGCATTACCCTATTACGTCAGTGACTCCAAAAGCATCCTAAAGCCAAGTGTTCAATCGAGCGTTTCACGCGAGAGCATGATTTCAGAAAAGTTGCAGACTTTTTGGATAGGATCATGCGACAAAACAAAGACATAGAGACCATGAGCGATTC
>PLUZ01000404.1:0-587 GCA_003162995.1 Methylocapsa sp.
GCCGCGAAACGGACCGCTTCCTCGGCGGCGCGAAACAGGGCTTGCGCTTTGTTCACGCATTCCTGCTGTTCGGCGGCGGGAGAGGAATCATAGACGATCCCGGCGCCCGCCTGCACATGCATCATGGCGTCCTTGACGATCGCGGTGCGCAGAACAATGCAGGTATCCATCTCTCCCGCCGCGCCGAAATAGCCGATGCAGCCGCCATAAATGCCGCGCTTGTCGGTCTCGAGTTCGTCGATGATTTCCATCGCCCGCACTTTTGGCGCGCCGGAGACGGTGCCCGCCGGAAATCCCGCGCAGAGCGCGTCGATGACATCGTGCTCGGGGGCGAGCTTGCCCTCGACATTCGAGACAATATGCATGACATGGCTGTAGCGCTCGATCGCGAATTTCTCCGTCACCTCGACCGAACCCGTTTGCGCGATGCGCCCGACATCGTTGCGCCCGAGATCGAGCAGCATCAAATGCTCGGCGCATTCCTTTTGGTCGGCCAAAAGCTCCGCCGCGAGGCGCTCGTCCTCGGCCTTGGTCTTGCCGCGCCAGCGTGTCCCCGCGATCGGCCGGATGGTGACTTTTCCGTCGCG
>PLUZ01000404.1:609-15723 GCA_003162995.1 Methylocapsa sp.
GCGCGGATATAATCCTTGGCGCGCTCGACCATCTCGAAGAAGCGCTCTTTCGGCGTGTTCGAGCGGGGCGGACCTGTGGTCAGAGCCGGATCGCCCCCATAAGGCACCTGCAGCGGGCCTTCGAGAGTGGCGATCGCGCCTTCGATACGTTCCAGCGCACGATCATGGGCGGCGCGAAAACCCGTACTGGGGTCCGGACGCAATGGCGTGACGATGAATATTTCGTCCCTAACCGCATCGAAAACAACCATCACTGTGGGGCGGAGCATAATTGCGTCGGGCACGCCGATCGGATCTGGCTTTGCCTCGGCCAGGCGCTCCATCTCGCGGACCATGTCATAGCCGAGATAGCCGAAGACGCCGGCGGCCATCGGAGGGAGATCGTCCGTGGTGTCGATCCGTGATTCGGCGATCAGCGCGCGCAAAGCCGCAAGTGGCGGCCCGGCGCAAGGCGAAAACGCATCCGGATCGGCGAGCGCGCGGCGATTGATCTCGGCCCTCCCGCCAAAGACACGCCAGACGATATCCGGATCGAGGCCAATCATCGAGTAGCGGCCTCGCGCGGCGCCGCCTTCAACCGATTCGAGCAGGAAAATGCGCCCCGCCCGGCCGGTTGCCAATTTCAAAAAGGCCGAAACAGGCGTTTCAAGATCCCCAACGAGCCGGGCGGAGATGAGGCAGGCTTGCCCCGCCTCATAGCTTCGCGCACAGGCCTCTGACGACGGCTCGAACATCGGCCCGCGCTCAATACTCGTCCGGAGAGACGCCCGTCGCCGCGGCAAACGCCTTCGCGTTCAGTTTCACGCCAATATCGCTTTCAAGCTTCACGAGATATTGCGCGAGTATATCCTCGTCGAAACCGGCTTTCACGTCGCCCATGATGTTGGTGAGCTCAGGAGCCTTCGGATCGAAGGCGGGCACCGCGGAATCGACGACCTGGAATAAGATACGGCCGCCGTCTTCGCTTTCCACCGAGCCCGCGCGATGCAACGGAACGTTGAAGATCTGAGTGGCAACATTGAGCGCGAGGCTGCTTGAGCCGCTCCGTCTCACATCGCTGGCATGCTTAATCTCCAGTTTGCCTTCCGCCGCGGCAATGGCGGCAAGGCTTTCGCCGGCGTCGAGCTTCTTCGTGAGTTCGGCCGTCTTTGCCAACAAGAGTTTGCCAGCCTGATCGTCGCGCCAGGCTTTCTCAACGTCCGTCTTTGCTTCATCGAACGTTTTCTCGCGCGCCTTATCTATTTTGGTAACTTCAAACCATTGATAACCGCCGCCTTGCACGCGCAATGTGTCGTTGTCGGCGCCGATGTCGGAGTCGAATGCCGCTTTCATCAGGGCCGTGGCATCGACCAAATCCTTAACGGGCACACCTTGCGGGTCATTGCCCATTGAATCGATAGCGGTGACAACCCGCGGCTCGATGCCGGCGCTTTGCGCGGCCTCCGTGAGGGATTTGCCGGATGTGCGCTGATCCTCGATCGTGTCGTGAAGGCGGCTGATATCCTTTTGCGCACGCTGCAAAGCAATCTCGCGCTTAAGTTCCGCCGCGACTTCGAAATAAGGCTTGATGGTCGATCCGACGATCTTGCTGACCCTCACAAGGACCGTGCCGAATTGCGCCTTCACTGGCGCGCTGACGTCACCCTCCTTGAGCGAAAAGGCGGCATCGGCGACGTTCTTATCAATGAGCGCGCCACGGGTCACCGTGCCGAGGCTGGCATCCTTCGGAGTGAGATTTTTTTCTTTTAAAAGATCGTCGAATGTCTTTCCCGCGTCGAGTTTTGCGCGGGCCACCTTAGCTTCTACCTCGCTCGAATAAAGAATCTGCTCGACCGTGCGCTTTTCCGGCGCCCCGAAGCGCTCATTCTTGACTTCCTCATAGCGGTTAAGCGCGTCGGCGTCGGAGAGGTAATCGGGTTTGGCGATAGAGGCAGGCGTAACCGTTAAGATAACCAGGCTGCGGTATTCGGGGATGCCATATAAAGCTTTGTTATCTTGGAAGAATTTCTTCAGCTCTTCTTGCGAAGGGGCGGCAAGCGGCCCCGCGGCTACGTTGGGAATCAGGATAAAGTCGACGCTGCGTGTTTCCGTTTGATAGTGGTGGATGTCCTCTAGCAAGGCCTTCGGCAACCGCAGGCCGCTGCTCAGCGTATCGACAATTTCACGGCGTGATAGGACGCCGCGCTGCTGCCGCATAAAGCTCCTTTCGGTAAAACCTTCGTCGCGCAGAAACGCGTCGAAGACCTGACGATCGAACTGTCCAGTCATCCCCTTGAAATTGTCGTCGTTCACAATTGCTTTTCTGATGGACTCGTCACTGACCGCAAGCCCCAGCCTGCGCGCCTGGTCATCGAGCGCAGCCTCGCCGACGAGACGGGAAAGAACCTGCCGGTCAAGACCATATTGGTGCGCCTCATCGTTGGTGATGTTGCGGCGTTCCAGCCGTTGCTGGCGCTGCAATTCGGTCTGATAAGCATTGCGAAATGTGTCGGCGCCGATCTCGATGCTGCCGACCTGCGCGAGATTATTCGCGCCGAATCCGCGAAAAATGTCGCCAATACCCCAGATCGCAAAACTGAGGATGATCAAGCCCATCAGGATCGCCATGATAACACGGCCGACCCAGCCTTGCGCCGAGGCACGCATTGATTCGAGCATGGTAGGGCATCTCTTAAGGTTGCGGAGGACTTTAAGGGTTACAGAAGCCGCCGGGCTTTTCCAAATCGGCGGCGGACTATAAGAAGATCGCGTCCCCCATGCAACGGATTAAGGACTCCGCTCAGGGGCGACGGCGTCGAGCGCGTACAAGTCGTCCCAGATTGAGCCAAAGGCCCACATGACCGACGTCGTTACCTTAACGCTCAATCCGGCATTGGATCTCTCCACGTCCGTGAACAGGATGATTCCTGACTACAAACTGCGCTGCAAGGAACCCCGGCGTGATCCGGGAGGCGGGGGCGTGAACGTCGCTCGTGTGATCAGTCGCTTGGGCGGCGACGTAACCGCCGTCTATCCGGCTGGAGGACCAGCCGGGGCTATGTTGCGGCGGCTTCTGCAAAATGAAGGGGTCGCCAGCCACGCCGTGCTCACGCGCCAGGACACCCGTGAGAATTTTCATGTATTCGAGGAAGAAACGAAGCAGCAATACCGGTTCACTTTGCCTGGCCCCGCGCTCAGCAGATCGGCTTGGCGGCGTTGCCACAGCGCCATCATCAGGGAACTGCATACTTCAAAATATATCGTCTGCAGCGGAAGTCTGCCGCGAGGTGCTCCGGAAGACGCCTATGCGCGCTTGGCTAGACAGGCGAAGCAAGTGGGCGCTCAGCTTGTCATAGACGGCTCAGGACCTTCGCTTCGCGCTGCGCTCAAGGAAGGCGTTTATCTGGCCAAACCAAGCTTAAGCGAACTCCGCCAGCTGACCGGACAGAAGTTGGACACCGAGGTATCCTGGATTAAGGTTTGCCGCGAGCTGGTCGCTGCCAACGCGGCACATATTATCGCCCTCACACTGGGCAGCCAAGGGGCGCTTCTGGTGACGCGCGAGATTACATTGCGGGCCGCAGCCGTTCAGATCCCCGTTGTGACTACCATAGGGGCGGGCGACAGCTTCCTTGCCGCGCTGGTATGGAGCCTCATGCAAAGGCGCCCCATTGCGGAGGCGCTCCGCATAGCTGTCGCTGCCGGAGCTGGCGCACTTCTGGAGCCCGGAACTCGGCTTTGCACGCGCAAAGATATCGAACGCCTGACGCCGCAAGTTCGCATTGAGGAGATCTGACGCGCTCCAGCCGGAACGTGCTCGGGCTTCATCACGGCAACTGCAGGTCAAGCCACGATGCCGCAAGATGGTCTTCGACGCCGATCAAAGTAGCGTAATGCTTAGAAACACCACTCGCAGTAGCCACCGCCCACTTCGCGCACTCGTAACCGAAGTGGCAGAACGGGAAGACAGTCTCGGGGGGGATTCCAGGGAGTGGTTTAAGAATTTCACGCATTCTCTTACATAGCTTTGCGTGTTTCTCTTCTTCGTCATGCCACTCCGGTTGAAAATCGACGAGGGCATTTCGAAAGTCACCAAATGTTTCGAAGTTTTTAAATATTTCGTCGGACTCTGACAGTTCCTGCTCTTTCAGTCTCGCCAGTCCTTTGTATTTTAAAATCACTTGTTCGCCATACAGAAACGAACAACGTTCAATTCGCCCCGTATTCCCAGCATTCTCATCTTCAAACTTCTTGATGAGCTGGTTTATATTGGCTTCCAAGGCCGCCCATGCCATGAGGACCGAAGCGGAGACAGTCCAAAAGATCGGGTTGAAAACCTTCTCAAAGGCATGCGCCGTATTGTCGGATTCTTCACGCTTTGCCTGCCTCGCCAGGGCCGCCGCCGCTTGAATATGATAGGCGGCAAGGGTCGCGCCCAGCTGCTCATCACTTGCTGCCACGGTAGCGGTACTGTGCGCAAGCTTCGTCGTTTCAGCCTTGGCCATTTGCGTTCCCTGTCTTGCTGACGGCCATCTGGCGCCAGACGCGAAATTCTACTGTGGTTCACGCTAGCTTCAGGCAGCCCCCTGCAGAGGTTGAGGAAGTCTCTGCTAAGGGTTTCAGGAGGCGCTGGGCTTTTCCAATTCGATTGACGACTATAAAAAGATCGCGTGCCCCACGCAACGCGGCTTCGGCGCTAAATTAAAGGGAAGCTTTCCGCATGACCCATAACCCACGCCCCCTCGTTGCGGGGAACTGGAAAATGCACGGTGTGCGTGAAAGCCTCGGCGAAGTTTCCGAGATCTGTGCGGCCGTGGCCGGGGGCGGTGCTGGCGAGGCCGAAGTTGTGATTTGTCCTCCCGCCACCCTGCTCATGGCCGCAGCGCAAATTTGCGCTGGTACTCCGGTCACGCTTGGCGGTCAGTATTGTCATACCCAGCCGAGCGGCCCTTTCACCGGAGATATTTCAGCCGAAATGCTGAAGGATGCGGGCGCCTCCTATGTGATTGTCGGCCATTCCGAGCGGCGGTTTGGTCATAATGAGAGTAACGCGAGCGTCCGCGAGGAAGCCGCCGCCGCCTTTCGGGCCGGCTTGACAGCGATCGTCTGTGTCGGCGAGACGCGGGCCGAGCGGGAGGCAGGCCATGCATTGAGCGTGGTTGGCTCGCAATTGGCGGGTTCGGTGCCGAAGGCGCTTTCGCTGGAAAGCCTCGTGATTGCCTATGAACCGGTCTGGGCGATTGGCACCGGCCTCACGCCGACCCCGCAGGATATCGCCGAGATGCATCGATTCATCCGGGGCCGGATCAACGAACAACTGCTGGGGCAAGCAGACAAAATACGGATCCTTTATGGCGGATCGGTAAAACCGGGCAATGCCGAGGAAGTGATGGGCGTCGAAGATGTCGATGGCGCGCTTGTTGGCGGCGCGAGCCTTACCGCCAAGGATTTCATGGCGATTGCAGGAGTTTACCGGTGAAGCGCCAGGCTCGTGCACCGGTCGAGTTCGGCATTATAGTCCTGCAAAGCTTGTTCTAAATTTCCTGACTGCCAGACTTCAGGTGTTCTTCTTGTTGAAACAGAATAGACTTTTGTCAAAACGGTTTGCCCGCTTTCAAGGATTACTTGCGTAAGGACAACGCCAGCTTCCATGAATAGAATACGTGTTTTAGACATGAAGGTTTCCTTACATCATCGTCTTCCCATTTTTGCTGATTCGCTTATGCGGGGGTATAGGCAAATTGCCGTTCTCCACACCTGCCGAACGGAATTTGAATCGAAATTCGGAGGGTTGGCTGCGTATCTCATCTAGCCATCTGGCTAAGAGAGCGTTAGAAGAGGCGCAAATTCGAAGCCGCATCCGGCCCGCCCTGCGGGCGGCTTTCAGAGCTAAGTGAGAATATTTTCCATGCAATCGGTCCTGATCGTTATTCACCTCATGATCGTCGTCGCGCTTGTCGTGACCGTCCTTCTGCAGCGTTCCGAGGGCGGCGCCATTGGCATTGGCGGCGGCGGCGGCTTCATGACCGGACGCGGCCAGGCGAACGCTCTGACCCGCGCGACAGCCATCTTGGCGGCGCTGTTTTTCGCGACCAGCCTTGGCTTGACGTTTCTGGCCCGGCTTAATCAGGCTCCGGAAGTGACCTTCCAAAGCTTCACGCCTATCGAACCTTCAGGCGGCCCGGCCAAAGAAGGGGAGGGCAAGGGAAGTTTGCTCGACCAATTGCAAAAGATGGAAGACCAGACGTCCCAGCAGCCCGCACTTCCGCCCGGTGTGACTTTGCCGGGCCAGAGTGGACCCGCCGCGCCGCAAACGGGCCAAAGCCTAATGCAGAAGGGCCCCGCCGCGCCGCAAGGTACGAATTTGCCGCTGCCCGCTCTGCCTGCCGCACCCCTGGGTGCGGCCGCGCCCGCGCCGGCTCAGCCCCTCCCCCTTAAGGCCGCGCCTTCGCCCCAGGGCCAGCCTTTGCCGAAATAATTTCGGTGCCCATCATCTTAGAGTATGTCCCGAAAAAGTTGCTCGACTTTTTCGGTATGGACATGCTCTAAGTTTTTGAATCTGAGCGATTCCTTTTCGATCACGTGAGTCCACGTGTAGGGCAAGCGCTCAGAGTTTATGTGCAAAAGGGGTGGCGGCGCATAATTTGCCTCCCCAACTGGCCGGAAATAGGATAAATCCCAAGGCCCATGGCGCGGTTTATCTTCATCACCGGCGGCGTGGTGTCATCGCTTGGCAAGGGGCTTGCGGCGGCGGCGCTTGGTGCGCTTCTGCAGGCGCGCGGCTATACCGTCCGGCTACGCAAGCTCGACCCTTATCTCAATGTCGATCCGGGGACGATGAGCCCCTATCAGCACGGCGAAGTCTTCGTAACCGAGGACGGCGCCGAAACTGACCTCGACCTTGGCCATTACGAGCGCTTCACCGGCCGGCCCGCTCTGCGGGAAGACAATATTACGACCGGCCGGATCTATCAGGAAATCATCGCCAAGGAACGCCGCGGCGATTATCTCGGCGCCACCGTCCAGGTCATTCCGCATGTCACCAACGCGATCAAGGCCTTCGTGCTCAGCGGCAATGAGGGGATCGATTTCATCCTGGTCGAGATCGGCGGCACCGTGGGCGATATCGAAGGCTTGCCGTTTTTCGAGGCGATCCGCCAGCTCGGCAATGAATTGCCACGCGGGCATGCGATTTATATTCACCTGACGCTTCTGCCATTCATCCCAAGCGCGGGGGAACTCAAAACCAAGCCAACCCAACATTCGGTCAAGGAACTGCGCTCGATTGGCATCCAGCCGCACATCCTTCTCTGCCGGACCGATCGCGAGATTCCGCACGAGGAGCGGCGCAAGATCGGGCTTTTCTGCAATGTGCGGGAAAGCGCCGTGATCGAAGCCCGCGACGTCGCCTCGATCTATGAGGTGCCGCATATCTATCATGCGGCGGGGCTCGACCAAGAGGTTTTGGCGGCGTTCGGGATCGAACCCGCGCCAAAGCCCGACATGAGCCGCTGGAACGCGGTGATGGAGCGGCTGTCCAACCCGGAAGGCGAGGTCACGATCGCCATCGTCGGCAAATATACGGGACTGAAGGACGCCTATAAATCCTTGAACGAAGCCTTGTGCCATGGCGGCATGGCCAACCGGGTCAGGGTTAATCTGGATTGGATCGAATCGGAAATTTTCGAATCGAGCGATCCAACCCCCTATCTCGAACATGTTCACGGCATTCTCGTTCCTGGCGGCTTCGGCCAGCGGGGCGCCGAAGGGAAAATCCTTGCCGCGCGCTTCGCGCGGGAACGCAAGGTGCCTTATTTCGGGATCTGTTTCGGGATGCAGATGGCGGTCATTGAGGCGGTCCGGTCCTTGGCCGGTGTGCCTGAGGCCAATTCCAGCGAATTCGGCCCGGTGAAGGAGCCTGTCGTCGGGCTCATGACGGAGTGGATGCGCGGCAATGAGCTGGAAATCCGTGCCGCCGAAGGCGATCTCGGCGGAACCATGCGGCTTGGCGCCTATCGCGCGGAACTGATGCCCGGCTCGAAGATCGCCGCCATTTATGGCAAGACGCACATATCAGAACGCCACCGGCACCGCTTCGAGGTCAACACCGCATACCGCGAACGGCTCGCCGAAAAGGGCCTCATTTTCGCNNCTGGTGTAGCTGGTATCATGCTCAATTCGGGAATTGCCCTCGCTCTTCTATCCCAACCACAATCGATCGGAGCCACCTGGACGAAAGTCAACAACAGCCTCAGGCCGAGGTCTCCACTGCACGGTTCTTGACGCATAGCAGATCTGTGATTCTGGCCGCATGGCTGGGATGCAGTTGCAAGAGCTTGCGATGGCAGTGTTGGACGACGACGGGATCATCCCAGGGGACATCGTGCAACACTTCTGATCCTGAGCGAAGCCAGGCGCTTTCTGGATCCCGCTTAATCTCATTTGGGAAAAGTGCAACGGCCGTTTCCTTTGGTAACGCAACTGTCTCCGGCGTTTCCGTCAGCCAGCCCAAATGCCTCGCGAATGCGCCGCATAAATCATGTCCAAATAGCCGCCCGAGATGGATCATACTGACGGGACGGGGATTACACTCGATGAGGAAATCGCCACCGCCATTCTCCGCAATCACGAAATCGAAGCTTGCAAATCCGGATAGGCCGAGCGCAGCAACAAGCCGCGTTGCCGTTTCCACCATCTCTGGATGATCAATATAACGCACAACAGTGCTTGGACCGAAAGGTTGGGGATTGACACACGCCTTAAGCAAGCTGACCCCGGCCAGAACGCGGCCTTGCCACGCGGCCACAACGTGCAAGGCCGGAACGCCGGGGATGAATTGCTGCAATTGAAAAACCGTATGGGGAGGCATCCAAATGCCTGACAGCCACCACAGGAATCGCTGTGCGGCCCTTTTGCTTCGCAGCAGCAATCCGTCGCGCCCGTGGTCCGAGGCATTGATGCTGGCTACAAGTTGCGCTAGGTCGCGGGCAATCGCGACACCTTCACCCGCGAAAGTTTGATTGTTTTTGACCATGACAGGAAAACCCATGGCTGCGGCCGCCTCGAGCGCCCCAGACCTGTCAACCGCACGGCTGGCTGGAACGCGAACGCCAATTTTCGTTGCGAGTTCGAGGAGATGCGTTCGGCTGCAGGCCGCATCATAACCCGAAGGTGAGCCAAGCGAGACTTCGAGTAGATGGCGCAGTTCAACGCTCACTGATCGATTGGTGGCAAGCCCCCGCAACAGCCACGCCGCATAATCGTCCAGCGGCACGATCAGATCGGGATGCCATTTGCGGTTGGCTTCTTCCAAGCGAAAGCGTGAAGTCATCAGCCTCAACTTGGGAAGACCCTGACTGCGAGGGGACGGCAGAGGGAAGAGCACGGTGGCAAAGCGCGTCATGGTGACAGTAAAGTCAGGCGGACTGATCACAGCGCATTCACAGCCGAGCCTTACAAATTCCCCCAACAGCCGAGAAGCCCCCGCCCAGTCGGCCAGCGCCAGGAACAGTATTCTCCGACCCGCCATCGCTTTCAAATTCACAGGTGATTTCCTGCAAGCTCGAAAATATTAGAAATATTAATAGCGGTAAATGCTGACAGCAAAGGACTATTGCCGCGCCCAATCATGACCCATTTGGGATTTAGCACGTCCATTGCTGACTTGAGCCTGGCTTAATTATGGTGGATGGTTAAGCGCGCCCCGGATGAATAGCCGAGGGTCTCGTTCGACGGAAATCCGGTAATTCGCCTAGCCCCGTCCGCGATAGGGCGGCACGGCTTGATCGGGCACCCATGTTCCTTCCGGAAGCTCCCCCATTGCCCAAAACACGTCGATCGGGATTCCCCCGCGCGGGTACCAATAGCCGCCGATCCGCAACCAGCGCGGCTCTAAGCAGAGGGCGAGGTCTTTGCCTATCCGCAGAGTGCAATCCTCATGGAACGCGCCATGATTGCGAAATGACGCGAGATAGAGTTTTAGGGACTTCGATTCGACGAGCCAGCGGCCTGGCAGATAGTCGATCACGAGAAGCGCGAAATCCGGCTGGCCGGTGATCGGACAGAGCGAAGTGAATTCCGGCACGGTGAAGCGGGCGATATAATTTTCGTTCGGATGCGGGTTTGGCACGCGCTCCAGCGTCGCCTCGTCCGGCGACTTCGGCGCTTCGACGGCGTGGCCAAGCAGGCTTGTTCCGGTGTGTATCTTGACCATGCGGGGGAAAATCTCCAGTNNCATCGCGAATTGGAAATTCATATTTATCTGCCTGCCTCCCACATCGCTTTGAAACCAGCTTGGCTTGCGCCATTCCACGGCCCATAATGAGCCTTGTGACACATCGTAGCGCCCTTCATCTTCAATCCGAGTGGCTTTCCAGCTCGCGCAGCAGCCATCTACCGGCGCGCGGATGACCCAAACCGTTGCCCCTTATGGCACCTGGGTCTCGCCGGTGAGCGTCGATCTCATGACCCGCGCGGCGATCGGCCTTGGCAGCCTGAGCGTCGATGGGCATGATCTCTATTGGCTCGAAGCGAGGCCCAGCGAAAGCGGCCGCACGGTTTTGTGCCGCAGCCGGGCGGATGCCCAGATCGAAGAGCTGACACCGGCGCCTTTCAATGTGGGCAGCCGTGTCCACGAATATGGCGGCGGCTCTTATGGGGTCGCGGCGGGCGTCGTGGTTTTCAGCGAGCGCATCAATGGCAGCGTTTGGGTGATCGAGGCGGACCGCCAGCCGCGCCGGATCGAAACGCCGGACGGCTGCCGCTACGCCGATTTCGAATGCGATCTGCCGCGCCGCCGCGTGCTCGCCGTGCGCGAGGATCATCGCGACCGCCCGCCGACCGACCCCAAGGCCGCGATTGTCGCCTTGCCTCTTGACCCCGGCGGCACTGAGGCGGTTCTGGTCGAGGGTCCCGATTTCCTGAGTTCGCCGCGTCTTTCGCCAGACGGGGAGCGGCTTTGCTGGATCGCCTGGGATCATCCCGGCATGCCTTGGGACGGCACCAAGCTTTACGTCGCCGATGTAACGAGGGAGGGCGCGATCGAAGCCACGCGCCCCGTGGCTGGCGAAACGCCGGAAGCGATCGTGCAGCCGGAATGGGCCGGTGACGCTCTCTTTTTCTGTTCCGACCGGACCGGCTGGTGGAATCTCTATGTTTTGCGGGATGGCAAGATCGAAGCCTTGGCGCCAGTCGAAGCCGAGATCGGCGGTCCCCACTGGGTTTTCCGGCAGCGCTATTATGATTTTCTCCCCGATGGACGGATCGTCGCTTCGAATGTTCAGGGCGGGATCAGATCAGCCGTCGTGATCGCAGACACGAAGATCGCGCTGCTTGACGTCGGTCAGGTGCAGGAATGCCCGCGCCGGTTCGGCGAGGGTCTGGCCTTTATCGCAACACCTCCCACCGCGCCGCCCTCGGTCTGTATCGTGCCAAGGATCGGCGGCGGAGCGCCAAGCGTCATTCGCAGCGCTGCCCCCGCCGTGGTCCCGGAGGAAACCATTTCCCTCGGCGAGCCGATCCAATTCGCAACCCCCGGCGGCGTCGCGCATGCTTTCTGGTACCCGCCCCGGAACCGCGATTACAAAGGGCCAGCTAGCGAACTGCCCCCGCTCGTCGTCTTGTCGCATGGCGGGCCGACCAGCATGACCACCAACAGTTTTTCATTGAGCGTCCAATGGTGGACGAGCCGCGGCTTTGGCGTGGTCGATGTCAATTATGGCGGCTCGACCGGCTTTGGCCGCGCCTATCGCGAGCGGCTCATTGGGCAGTGGGGCGTGGTCGATGTCGAAGATTGCGCGGCCGCCGCAAGCCACCTCGCCGAACGCGGGCTCGCCGATGCCACCCGCCTCGTCATTCGCGGCGGCAGCGCCGGTGGCTTCACGACGCTTGCCGCGCTGACAACTCTCAATCTGTTCAAGGCGGGGGCGAGCTATTACGGCGTCGGCGATCTTATGCTGCTCGCCAAGGATACGCATAAATTCGAATGCCGCTACCTCGACCGGCTGATTGGCCCCTTGCCGCAAGCGCAAGCGCTCTATGGCGAGCGCTCACCGGTCAATCATGTCGATCGACTCGCCTGTCCTGTGATCTTTTTTCAAGGCGATGACGACAAGACGGTGCCTCCCAATCAGGCGAAAACCATGTTCGAGGCCATGACCGCGCGGGGCCTGCCCGTCGCCTATTATTCCTTCGCGGGCGAGGGCCACGGCTTTCGCAAGGCCGAGACACTGCGCCGCGTGCTTGAGCTGGAACTCGATTTTTACGGCCGGGTTTTCGGCTTCACCGCGCCGGGCTTGAGCGAGCGCGTCGAAATCGCGAACATGCCTTCCATCGAAACGTAATCGGTTCCCGATTCAAATCAGCCCGGCTGCGATGTTGATGGTGAACGCCAGGACCGCGCTGTTGAAAAAGAACGCCAGCACGCAATGAACAAGCGCGACACGGCGCATCGCATGCGAGGAAAGTTCCACATCGGCTGTCTGGCACGCGACACCGATCACATAGGAAAAATATAAAAAATCATAATAGTCGGGGTCGCCGGTTCCCGGAAATTTCAAACCGCCACGTTCGCTGACTGGTCTGCCCGGTTCGGCGAGGCATTCGTCGAAATATTCATGCGCATAATGGAGGGCGTAGGTCAGATGAATGAAGAACCAGGCGCTGACGATCGTCGCCCCAGCAAGTCCAATATGCAGGCCCTTCAGCGTCCCTGACATATCCTTCACGGCGGCAAGCTGCGCAACAATTGCCGCGATCGCCGCGAACGCCGCTAGGCTCGTAAGCACGAGAATAAAAAATTTCCCCTCGTCGTGTGTTCTTGCCCGCCGCCTTATCGATTGCGGAGACGCGCGGGCGATCATGAGGCCCGTGGCAAGGAAATAAAACCAGGTCCCCGCGTTCCAGTCGATTAAAAGCCGGGTGGTGTGGTGAAGGCTTGAAGGCAAAAGCATGTTCACGACGAGACCGATCGCCACGCCCGCGAAGAGACGCGGATGGCCGCGCATGACGCGAAGGGGAAGCCAAATTCGGTAAAGGTGCCGCCACCAGGTGGAAATAGGGCCGCGGCGCGGCATCAATGCGTCCGCGTGGCAACGAATTGGGCCGCCTCTTTCAAGACCGTCGCCTTCGCGCCTTGCGGGAACGAATCGAGCGCTTCGATCGCCGACGCAACGAGGCTGTCGCGCCGCTTCCGCGCCGCCTCAATGCCGAGCGCCGCAACGAGCGTTGCCTTGTTGCGGCCAGCGTCCTTGCCCGCGCGCTTGCCGAGCGCCAGTTCGTCGGCCTCGATATCGAGGATATCGTCGGCCACTTGAAAGGCCGCGCCGAGTGCGTGGCCGAAGGACGAGAGAGCGGCTCGCGCCGGGGCTCCCGCTTGCCCAAGGATTGCCCCTGCCTCCACGGCATAATGCAAAAGCGCGCCGGTTTTCATCGATTGAAGTTTTATCACAGCAGCAGCCTCATGCGGCTCGCGCGCTTCTTCGGCTTCGAGATCGAGGATTTGCCCGCCGATCATGCCTCCCAAACCGGCCGCCCGCGCCAGAGCGAGAACGAGTTCCACGCGAACCGCAGGGTCCTTATGGGTCGCCGGATCCGCCATGACATCGAACGCATAAGTCAGAAGACCGTCGCCGACAAGGATCGCGGCTGCCTCGCCGAAGGCCTTGTGCGTGGTAGGCCTTCCCCGCCGCAGATCGTCATTGTCGAGGGCTGGAAGGTCGTCATGGACGAGCGAATAGCAATGAATCATTTCGATCGCCGCGGCGGCGCGGGCAATGCCGTCATTGTCCACGCCGAAAAGCCGCGCCGTCTCAATCGTGAGAAAAGGCCGGAACCTCTTGCCGCCGCCGAGGCTCGCGTAGCGCATGGCTTCAAGAAATCGCGGCGGCCGGACGGTCTCGCCCGGCAAAGGAGAAAGCGTGAGCAAGGACTCGAGCATGCGCTCCGTCGTATCGGCGGCTTCCAACAGCCTAATCTCGAATTCGCTTGCCCGGGTGCCTCCCGTCATTGTCCCGCCGTCCTGCCTCTTTGATTGTGGCAAAACGGTTTCGCCACGATACAACGTGATCGTCACACTAACTCCTCGACGATCCGGCGTCTGTGTCCGGGAGGCCACACCCTCATGCTCTTAATGGCAAAGCTTGGCCGGTAAAGCCGAGGCTTTGCTTGCCCGATTGGGCGCGATCGTTCAAGGCTTGGCCATGACCTCTAGGTCCCGCCGGAGGGGTGTGTCCGGAACCATTTTGCGCGTCGCGCTCGCCGCTCTCCTTGCGTCAACGCTTGCTATCGCCGGGTTGATTGTCGTCTACCGGTACTTCCCGCCTGTATCGACGCTTATGCTTGCGCGCTGGCTCGAAGGCAAACCCGTCGAACGTTACTATGTTCCGCTTGATCGCATTTCCAGTTTTCTCCGCGCCTCCGTCATTGTCTCGGAGGATGCCCGCTTTTGCGAGCATGAAGGCGTGGATTGGAGCGCGCTGCGCGAGGTTATGGACAGGGCGAATGACCACGGGCCCTCGCGCGGAGCCTCGACGATCCCCATGCAGACCGTGAAAAACCTGTTTCTCTGGCCGTCACGATCCTACATCCGCAAGGCACTCGAAATTCCCTTAGCGTTGCTGATCGATCTTGCATGGTCAAAGCGGCGTATTTTGGAGGTCTATCTCAACCTGGCCGAATGGGGCGGCGGCATTTTTGGCGCCGAGGCGGCGGCACGCCACTATTTCCACAAGAGCGCAGACAGGCTGGACGCCAGGGAGGCTGCGTTGCTCGCAACAGCCCTGCCAAATCCGAGGCTCCGCAACCCGGCGAGACCCTCCCCTCGTCATGCGGGGCTCGCGGCGCGAATCATGGTGCGGGCGCGGGGGGCCGGCTCGCTTGTCGAATGCGTCAAATGAAGTTCAAACACGGTTCGCAAAATGGCCACTTTTCATCGGTGCCGCCTCCCGGCGTTTTGGGATGGCCAAACGCCGGTTTCCATTGTATGAGGCGGGTCAACCGCGCTCGCCCCATCAGGCTTGCCCCTCACGATCCCTTATTATGATAAAGCAAACGAGACAACGCCATGGCCGTTCCGAAACGCAAAACATCCCCCATGAAGCGCGGCTTCCGCCGTTCCGCCGATGCGCTCAAGGCGCC